>JBNKGY010000168.1:0-9217 GCA_050290065.1 Marinilabiliaceae bacterium | reverse complement strand
GATCTTGAAAAATATATACACATGTAAGAAAACAAACAAAATGCTCCAAATAAAATTGGCCAACACTGTGTCCATGCGAAAGTGCATGCATCGATGTGGTTCCATTATTGTTACTGCAATAAGACTACTAATATTAAAAGGATTTTAAAAGTGGGAGGATTCTTTAAAAGAACAATGGATAAATCGGGAAGTGGTGTACTCGATTTAATTATTGATGATGTAAATCGTATGGGTTCGCAAGCATGGGGTTTTAATTTAAAGTATGATAAAAATTCATTGAACAAGCAATTTTTTGCTGATAGAGGGATGAAGTTCAATTTTAATTTGGAATACCCGATAGAGGTTTCTTCAATTTATCAAGGTTCTGATAATTCACTTGAAATTCTGGAGGATATTGTAGATATCCCAAATAAATCATATCTAAAATTAGATATCTCAATTAAACAATATTTACCGTTGAATTCACACCTTAACCTTTCTTATTTTGCTTCAATTGGTGGTGCGAGTAAAGATTTGGGTATTTCTCAGTATTATAATATTGGAGGAACTAGTTCAACAACCAGAGTGAATGATATTCCTTTTGTAGGTTTATTAGCAAAGGAAGTTTCCGCACAACAATATGTCTTGGGAAATATTAATCTCAGATACGAACCAATAAGCAATCTATATATTGGAATTGATGCCAATGTAATGGACTATAAAACCAATTTTGATGAGCTAAGTTTCGCGCCTACAGAGTTGTTCGGTTCTGATAAAACAATCATTTCAGGTGGAGTTAGTATATCTTATAGTTCAATACTCGGGCCAATTAATTTAGGATACGGACGTTCAAACCTGAATAATCAAAACAGGATCTACTTTTCTGTAGGATTCCCATTTTAATATATCATGAAACGTAGATCGCAGTAGTTTTTATAATTATTGAAATTATAAACTATTCATGCATTCAAATGTTAAGCAAATGTGTTTTATATTCAAATTTAGTTATCAATGAACCGGGACTATTCTCAATTACGAAAAGATTTTGAAAAACATCAGCTAAATGAAGCTATTTTTAGCCAGCATCCAGTATATCATATAAGAGAATGGCTTAATGAGGCTATTGAGGCTAACGAACAAGAACCAACTGCGATGACTTTATCTACAGTTTCACCAATAGGAAGACCATCTGGGAGGATTGTTTTACTGAAATATTTAGATGAGGAAAAAGGATTATGGTTTTTTACAAATTATGATAGTAAGAAAGGGAAACATATAAAGCATAATGATTTTGCAGCATTAAGTTTCTTTTGGCCAGGATTAGAACGTCAGATTCGCATTGAGGGTAAGATTGTAAAATTAACGGATTCAGAAAGTGATGAGTATTTTTATTCCCGTCCGAAAGATAGCCAGATTGGTGCTATTATTTCCCCTCAAAGTCAAGTAATTGAAAGTAGAGAACAATTGGAAAGATGGTATAATGAACTCAAAGAAAGAAAGGAATCCCTTGTCAGGCCACAACATTGGGGGGGATATGCTTTGATTCCTGATGAAATAGAATTTTGGCAGGGAAGAGCAGGCCGGCTTCATGACAGAATTCGATATCGATTAGATAATATGAACTGGATTAAGGAGCGTTTAGCTCCATAAAAAAAGGTTGCCATTAAAATGACAACCTCCTTGATATATTGTGTTCTAAAAAGTCGTGTGTTTGGACTATAAAGTTTAATACAAGGTGTGTGAAAAATTCAAACCGCAGTATACTAGCGTATATGAGGATTTGGATTTTGAGTAACAACGTAGTAGTTGCACTTTATAGACGAACACGACTTAGATGTTTTTGTTCACATAGTGATAGTGAGGGCCAAAACGATCAAAAGCAGCCTTGTCTAGCTCTTCCTGATGATCAGGGTGAGCTACAGAAATAATTGCTTTAGCTCTGTCCTGCATTGTTTTACCATAAAGGTTCACTGCGCCAAATTCTGTAACAAACCAGTGCATGTTGGCACGTGTAGTTACTACTCCAGATCCTGGCAATAGAATAGGTGAAATCTTAGATAGACCTTTTGCAGTAATGGAAGGCATTGCAATAATTGGCTTACCACCTTCAGAATAACCTGCACCACGTATAAAGTCAATTTGCCCACCTACACCAGAATAATGTGTAGTTCCAATAGAATCGGCACAAACCTGACCTGTGATATCAACAGCTATAGCAGAGTTAATTGCTGTTACTTTATGATTCTGACGGATGATATTAACGCTGTTTGTATGACGAACATCCATCATTGCTACCATTGGGTTATCATCAATAAAATCGTAAAGTTTCTGTGATCCCATTAAGAATGAAGCGACCATCTTACCTGGATCAATTTGCTTACGCTTACCATTAACAACTCCTTTTTCTACAAGAGGAAGAATACCATCAGCAAACATTTCAGTGTGTACACCAAGATCTTTATGATTACCTAACTGAGCTAATACTGCATTAGGAATACCACCAATTCCCATCTGTAAACAAGCACCATCTTCAATTAACTCAGCCACGTTTTTACCGATAGCAACATCTGTATCAGTTAAAGTTCCCATATCGTGAGTGTATAAAGGACTGTCATCCTCAACGAAGTAATCAATTTCACTCATATGGAAGATTGCATCACCCCATGCACGAGGTACATTTGGATTTACAGAAGCAATCACAACATCAGCACATTCAATAGCTGCTTTAGTGGCATCAACTGAAGTTCCTAATGAAACAAATCCATGTTTATCAGGAGTAGACACCATCACCATTGCAACATTTACTTTTAAATATCCCTCTCTAATTAATTTTTGAGTTTCGCTCAAGAAAGAAGGAATATAGTCAGCATATCCAGCTTGTGTTTGTTTACGAAGGTTTCCTCCTACAAAAAACTGCTCCGATACAAATACACCTTCAAACTCAGGATCTGCAAATTCAACCTTGTTTTCAATGTGAATATGTTGAATTTTCACATCAAAAAATTCTTTGTTACGACCACGCTCTACCATGGCCTTAATTAGTTTATGTGGGGTTACTGCCACACTACTTAAGTGAACTCTGTCACCTGTTTTAATTACTTTTACAGCTTCTTCTGCACTTACACTTTTATACTGCATTTTGTCTTATTTAGAGATATTTTTCTTTAATTCAAAGATGAAGCTGCAAAACTATAACAAATTGCCTTAAATACAGGATGTAAAAATGTATTATACAACATATAATCAGAACTTAACCGAATAAATAATTTACGTGAGTTCGACATAAAATTTTGTCTTCAGACTGCTTATAAGCGGAATCACTTATGCTTTGCATAAATAAATAATTACTGCATTAAAATTTTCGAGCAAACTCACTAACCCTGTAAAAAAATATATGTTGTATATCAGCCTTTTATATCAATCTGGAACATTGTTTTATTGAATACTTTGAAAGTGAATATTTAATGCAGTAAATGCTAAGAATTTTAATCGCATTCAGGTTAATAACATTTGCATTTATAATGTGATCATTTGTTTTATTACTTTTGCATCTCTTTAAGAAGTTATGAGCATGGAGGAAAAAGAATCGGTTAGAATCAATAAATATTTGAGTGAAGTAGGGTATTGTTCCAGAAGGGAAGCGGATAAACTTATTGAGGCCGGTAAAGTAACCATTAATGGTAAAGTACCTGAAATGGGAACAAAGGTTTTAAAGGGAGATGAGGTTAGAGTAAAAGGTAAATTAATCTCAGAACCTAAAGAAAAACCAGTTTACATAGCTTTTAATAAACCTGTTGGAATTGTATGTACAACGGACACACGTGTGGAGAAAAATAATATTATTGATTATATAAATTATCCCAAACGAATTTTTCCTATTGGAAGACTTGATAAGCCAAGTGAAGGATTAATATTATTAACTAATGATGGTGATATTGTCAATAAAATTCTGCGCGCCAGAAATAATCATGAAAAAGAATATATTGTAAAGGTTAATAAACCAATTAATGAACAATTTATTTCTAAGATGAGTAATGGTGTACCTGTTCTTGATACCATAACGCGTAAATGCAAAGTTGAGCAAATTGGGAAGTGTGAGTTTAGAATAATCCTTACTCAGGGTTTGAACCGGCAAATCAGGAGAATGAGCGAATATCTTGGTTATGAGGTAAAGCGATTAAAGCGGATAAGAATCATGAATATCAATTTGGATATGCCTGTTGGAAAATGGAGGTATTTAACGAAAAAGGAGTTTAAGAATCTTAATAAATTGATTTCCGATTCGACAAAAACACACGACTAGTTAGAGTTTGGTTGAATAAAAATTGATTTGTCTTTAAGTTTTTGGTTTTCAACTAATATCCATGTTGTTTCCAGTAATAGCATAACCTGCTCTGCATGAAATCCTGAAAAGATATGATTTTTACTTGCTAACCATACTACGGCATTTACCTCACCATTATAAATAATTGGTATGGATATGGATCTAAAGTAATCATTATTCATATTTGCAAAAGGGTAATGTCCTTGTGGATTATTAATAATAATTGGTTTCATTTCTTTCACAGTCCTGCTGAGGCAATCTAAACGACCTATATCCATTCCATTTTTATTCGCTTTAAAGATTAAATCGATATCATTTGACCAATTGTTTAAATAAAACACATTAGTGTTTTTATCGTAATGATAAATAGCACCCATATCACTATGGGTATATTCAATAACCTCTGATAATGTGTAATCAAGTAAATCATTGATGGAAGAAGCATTATAATGAATAATTTTCTCAAGGCCCTTGAAGCGTTGATTGACCTGTTTTATCTGATATTCAGCTTCAACAGATTGTGTAATGTCAATTATGATTGAATGTAAAAGGTTTTTATTATTTACTGAAATAGGACTTGTATATACTTCTACATCTCTTATTTCTCCTGATTTTAGAGAGTGCTTAAACTTAAAAAAGTTTCGGTCTTCCTGCATGGCTTTTTTCATTATTATATTCATTTCAGCAGGATCAATTTTGTTAATCGCTTTAATGCTTAATCCATAAAACTCTGATTTTGAATAGCCATAAAAACGAACCGCCGATTCATTTGCATCCACAATAATTTTTGTATCCGGATCAATGATAAGCATTGCTGTTTTACTTTTTTCAAATATGGTTTTAAACTGGCTGGAACTTTCTAAAAATGCCTTTTCTACTTCCATTCTTTCCGTAATATCCATTGTTATTCCACTAATAATAATTGGATAACCAGATTTATCATGTTCCGTAACATCTCCTTTACATTGTACCCAAATCCAATGTCCTTTTTTATGCTTAATCCTATAGGATATATCAAAGCTTTTGATGTTAGTAGATTTTTCAAGTGCACACGCTTTTTCTGTGGTTTGTAAATCCTCTGGATGTACCCTTGATAACCATATACTATTTGTATCTCCAAGTTCTTCAATAGTATATCCAATTATTTGTGCAGCTACATCATTTCTAATTGTTTTATCAGTTATCACATTTCTTTCAAATGTTCCAATTTTAGCTCCTGATATTACTTTCTCAAATCTGGTATTAATATTTAAAAGCTTTGAACTGGTATCCTTAAGCTCTTTATTTATTTTTTCATAGCTTTTATTAAGTTTGATATATTGATCGCGTTGAGCAACTATTTTCTTCTCCACTTCTTTTCTTTCTGTAATATCGAGGTGTGTTCCGCTAATTCTAACTGCATTTCCTTCCGCATCGTACTTTACTATGTTTCCGCGTGACTGTATCCAAACCCAATATCCATTCTTATGTTTTTGTCTGAATTCAATATTATAGTAATCAATTTCTCTCGATCGTAGTTGAGTCATTTTTTCCAATGCTCTGTCTAAGTCATCAGGATGAAGTGTATTTATCCATACTTCTCTTGTAACTGGAGCTATTTCGTTTAATTTAAAACCTAAAATCTCAGCCCACCGTTCATTTATAGTTAAGGTGTTATCTTTAATATTCCTATCCCAGGTGCCAACCTTAGCTGCATGTATGATAAAGGCATTTCGTTCTATTTCTTCCTGAAGTCTGTGTTTATTCAAAATTTTGCGGGTAATGTCATCATATATGACTGCAGAAAAACCAGATTTAGGACAGAATACTGTTACATCTAAATATTTTTTGAAAATTGGGGAATAGTCTACAAACCTATCAGATTTACCAGACAGTGCTACCTTTCCATATCTTTTTATCCATTTCCTATTATTGTTGGGGAATATAATGGAATCTTTTTTATCCAGAACTTGTTCTTTCGTAACTTTTGCGTATTGGGTGAACGCTAAATTTACTTGTCTGTAAATAAAGTCGATGGGTTGATTGTTTTTATCAGTAACTATTTCAAGTAAAGCAAATGCCGCATCCATATTTTCATATAAGGATAAATTATTAGCTTGATGCTCATCATTTAATATAGGGTGTTTCTTTAGATATTCATTGATAGATTTTTGCTTATGCAAGGCGTACAAAAAATACATAATCAGTATACATACTGTTATAACCAGCGCCAGTAATATATAATCAATACTTGCAACTTTTATGCTCAGAAAAACCTTCCCAGTTAGATTACAGATCCATATATATCTTAATATACTAAGATAAAAAATTGAGCTAAGCATAACTTAAAATTTAGTTTCACAATATTTGAAAAAGCAGCATTCTGTTCAGCCTGTTTTTTCTGATATTTTAATTAATTGAACATGATCCAATCCAAAATAATTGTTTTTAATCAACCTGATTTCTTTGATAAACAAGTTTGTTAATTCTAGGTATCGATATAGTAGTAATAGTACCAGATTTATCATCCAGATTGCAAAAGTTTACCTCACCTTTGTGTAACTGAATGATCATCTTTGCAAGATATAATTCCATTGCATTATTTCTTTCAAACTGATAATTTTGAGTTGTAATTGAATTAAAAAAATGGCTGACTTCATCTCCTGCAAATAAATTTCCGGAATCCTTAATACAAATTTCAATGTTTTCATCATTGCCTTTAATCATTAATTCAACAATACCTTTATTTGTATAGGTTACAGAAGAATCTATTAATGATGAAATGGCGTTTTGAATAAATTCAACATCTCCTTTTACTAAGGCTTCATCAAGTTGGTTGATAAACTTGAATTTGATTTGTGATTTATTGTTTTGATTTTGAAACCGGGTTATTAAATCTTGTGCTATTGGAATGATATCTATGTTGCTGATATTTAGTTGTGTAACTCCCTTGAGTTGCAGGTTTGAGATTTGAAGTGCTGAATAGGAGTATTTTTCAAGATTATTTACAGAAGATCTAAGTAACTCCAAAACTTCATTTGTGAATTCATCTTTAGAAATGGATTTTAGAATATTCATTGATCCTATTATTCCATTGAGAGGAGTTCTTATTTCATGACTAATAGATTTTAAAAAGTCATTTTTTGCATTGTCAAGTTTCTTAAGTTCTTGATTTGCTTTTTTAAGTTCTTGGTTTGCAAAGGTTAAGTCCGATGTTTTTTTGTCTACTTCTTTTTGTAACCATCTATTTAAATCCATAAGTTTTTCACGTGAATGCATCAATTCTATTTGTGTACTTAACCTGATTAATAGTTCACTGTGATTAAATGGTTTTGAAATATAATCAACTCCTCCAACCTTAAAACCTTCCGCAATACTTTCCGAATCATTTCTGGCGGTTAAAAAAATAATAGGAACATTTTTATTTAAAGGGGTCTCTTTAATAATCTTACAAGTTTCAAAGCCTGATAATTCAGGCATCATGATGTCTAATAAGATAGCGTCAAATTTTGTGTCTTCGACCCATTTGATGGCATTTTTACCACTTAGGGCAACTTCAACAAAATAATTATTCTCCGATAGTAAGGCTGCTACTACCTGTAGGTTTTTAGGGTTGTCGTCAACAACGAGTACTCTGTGTTTCATTATAATAGGTTTAGTTTTTTAAGGATTTGCATTAAAGTTAGAAAAAATCTAAATTATTGCTAATCAATATCCTCTAAAAGTTGATTAAAGCTTTTTAATAGATTCTGTATGGACTCAAAATCGTAGGATTCGATTCCATTTTCTAATTGATGTAAATAATTATTGAGATTAGGCCAATATACTGTTTTTGATATTATTTTTAATTCTGATGATAACTTCTTAAGGTTATGCGATGATAAAATCTCATTTAATTCATTGCAGACAGGAATAATATTTGTTTTAAAATTCTCCTTTAAATCCTGTTTTTCTTGCGGTGTAAATGGTGTTTTCTGAAAATTAGCTTCGATTCTTGTCGATACACTGTCAGAATGTAAATATTTTAATAATGTACGGTTAAGTAGTTTTTTGTTTATGGGAATATCAATGTAATCATTAATACAGATTCTTTCTGTGTACGATTGTGAGATTGGTATTGAATCTATTAATAACAATGGAGTTTCTTTTAACTTGTATTCTGTTATTAATTTATTGATCAATTCAAGATCAGAAGTATTATCGAGAGATGCAATTATTACCTTCGGTTTATTTTTAATATTGATTTCTTTTTTGTCCAAATTAATAACCTGGTATGTTAGGTTCATATCTAAACAAAAAGATTTCAATACCTCAAGTATTGATCCTGTTTTTCTAATAATTAGTATGGATTCTTTATTAAATAACTCTATCTCATCTTTAAAGGTTTTAAAATGCTCTTTATTAGTGAATTTTATGTCGGGAATTAAAATTGTAAACTTACTACCCTTATTTTCATAGCTATCAAGCGTTATACTACCTTTCATCATTTCCACATACTTTTGTACAATTGATAATCCCAGACCTGTACCAGGATTGCCTTCTTTTTGAGTTTGCATATCTTGCATAAAGGGTTCAAAAATCTCTGTTTGTTTTTCCTTCTTAATTCCAATACCTGTATCTTTTATTGAAAAGGCAAAATTTCCACTCTGTTTATTTTCGTATTTCTGAAATGAATATTCGATAGTTACACTTCCTTTATTCGTAAATTTCAGTGCATTGTTTACTAAGTTCAATAATATTTGTCTTATTTTAGTGGCGTCTATACAAATGGATTCCGGAAAATCATCAGGTTTAATAACGTTAATTGTATCTTCATTTTCATTAGCCAACATTAAAAAGGCCTGCTCAATTTCACTTTCGTCAAGATCTGATTCAAAGATTGCTACCCAGGAATATTCATCCCTGCTGATCTCGCACGCATGGATAAGTTGACCT
>JBNKGY010000167.1:0-9252 GCA_050290065.1 Marinilabiliaceae bacterium | reverse complement strand
GAAAAGGTTATCTAAATAATTAAAAAGTACTGAACTTTAACTTCATTGTTAAATATGTTGAAATTCGAAAGATAACATATACCTATACTAATATTTATAGACATCTAAACACACCTGCGGCATGATTATTGCAACAAAAGCATTGATGTTAGTATATAATTAATATATAAAATTTAAGATAAAAAAATTGCTTTATACCATGCCAAACTAATTGAAAATAGCTTAATACTCATATTATGAAAAAGTATCTGCACATATTAACTATTTCTTTTCTAATTACCTCCGGATGTACAAGTTATCATTCAGGTATTTCTAGTGTTTATGAAGATGATCTATATTATTCTCCATCTGATAAACCTATTGCAATAGCTGAATCCTATTCACCACTTCCAAAACCAAGTAAGGAATTATTAAAGGAAGATAACAGAACCTACTCTCAATTAAAGAGTGACTATCAAAAATCTGAAAGTGCTGAATTGGAAGACCATAGAGATTTTAGTTCGATTCAAAAAGAATATACTGATATCCTAACTAGTGATTCCATATCCGATATTGATACTATGTTGTATTACAACGATCAAACAGGATATTGGGTTAATGAATTTAGAGGAACAGAATTGGATAAAGACTATGCTGAAAGAATAGCCAGATTCCATGGCCCATTCAGAGGCATTCCATATTGGTCGCCTTTGTATGATGAAATTATATTTGGTAGTGGATTTGACTACAACGTTTATATCGAAGGAGATTATGCATTTATTGTTCCTGATTGGTCAAGTCCTTATTATTGGGACTGGAGATATGGATCATTCGGACACTACAATAGATTTTCTTTTTATGGCGGATGGTATGGCAATAGTTTTGGATGGGGATTAGGTTTTGGTTACCCTTATTACGATTGGTGTTACCCTTATTATGGATATGGATACGGATGTGGTTATCCATACTACTATAATAACTGTGGACATCCATATTACGGTTATGGAGGATACAATAATGCTTATTTTGGCGACGGACGAAAATATAACAGAACCAGAGCTCCAAGACAAGCTTATTCTAACCAAATGAATTTAAATTCTGATAGACAAGCTACTACAAAAGTATCCCGATCAAGCAGGTCATCAGGTTTTGCAACTCAGCAAGCATCAAGCAGAACCTCAAATACGAACAGATCCTCCTACAATACTACAAATGGAGGCAGATCTACCAGAGCATCGTATGTGAGTGGAAATAATTACAAAACAACTAAATCTTCAACAACTCAAAGCAAATATAATAATAACAGAAGTTCAAGGAATAGTTATACTCCAACATATACAAGAACTTCCACTAACACTAATAACACAAGAAGTACTTACAATAGGAGTTCCAGAAATGGAACATCCGGAAATAACACATACAATCCTACCAGAACTAGCAGAAGTACTTATTCTTCAAGTTCTCCTGGAAAAACATATAATTCCGGAAGTTCTAACAGAAAAACAACAAAGAGTTACAATACGGGTAGCTCAAAAAACAGAAGCTCAAGCTATAATAACCGTAGTACTAGTTCTCCATCAAGAACTTATACTCCATCTTATAATAGTGGATCGAGATCATCATCAAGTTATTCCGGTACAAGTAGCAGATCAAGTGGAAGCAGTAGTAGAAGTAGTGGAAGTAGCAGATCAAGTAGTGGTGGAAGCAGCAGATCAAGCAGAGGAAGATAACAAACTCTATATCAACACATGAGAGAACTACAATTATATAAAATCTATGTGGTTTTCTCTATTTGATCATTTAATATAATCTAACAATTTCTTTATAGTAATGATTTAATCGTATCCTATGAATAATCGTAAATTAGTTTTAAGCATACTTGGACTTTTAATGGTTACCATACTTTCTGGTCAAACATTTGAAGATGTATTAAGATATTCTCAACCTCAATACAGTGGAACAGCACGTTCTATTTCAATGGGTGGAGCATTTGGTTCTTTAGGTGGAGACTTTAGTTCTCTTAGTATTAATCCGGCAGGTATAGCAGCTTACAGATCCTCCGAATTTTCTTATACACCTTCTATTTTTCTAAATTCATCTCAAAGTACTATCGGCAATATAAAAACCGATGAAAATAAAACCACTTTTGCCTTAAATCAAATCGGATTTGTTGGAACTTACCGACCTATGAGAAAAGTTGAAAAAGGAATAGCCAGCACACATTTTGCAATTGGCTATAATCGGAATAATAATTTTAATTATAAATCTATGGCATTTGCCAGAGATATTGGATATTCTATGGCATATACATTTGAAGACAATGCCTACGGATTGAATCCTGATAACTATAATGATCAGCAACCGCAATACTGGGATGAATACAATCCATTAACAGGCTTAGCGTACGGAGCATATATTATCGATTATGAAGGTCTGGATAATAATAACGAACATTATTATTCTTCATACTTATATTTGGAAGACAAAGTAGATCAGACGATGATTATAGAAAAAGATGGGTATTCAGGAGAAATTAACATTACTGCAGGAGCAAATATTAGTAACTTTTTATTAATTGGTGGTAGTTTAAATTTTACAATGCTCAGATTTAAACAAGAGTCAACATTTCACGAGATCAATAAAGAAGAAAATGGAACACCTCAAGATAAAGCTTTCCAGAGATATTCAATCATTGATTACCTTGATATGCAGGGCAATGGAATAAACCTAAAACTTGGAGTAATACTATTACCTATTGAAAATTTAAGAATTGGATTAGCCTATCACACACCTACCTGGTATAACATTGAGGAAAATTATGGATCTCAAATAAAAGGCTTGTTCTATAATGAAATAGTTGATGTAAGAACTAAAGATACATATGCATATTACGATGGTAAATATGATTACAACCTGAATACTCCTGGAAAGGCAGTTGCGAGTGCTTCATACGTAATTGGTAAAAAAGCCATTATAAGTTTTGATTATGAATATATTGATTATACTTCGGCAAAAATCAAATCATCAACTGGTTATTATAATGACATTGTATTTGCAAACACTGCAAATAGTAGTATAAAATCAAACTTAACCAGTACAAATAATTTAAGATTTGGAGCTGAATACAGAATTAATAAACAGGTAAGTTTAAGAGGAGGATATGCTTATCAGGATTCGCCATATTCATTAAGTACAAAATCAAATTTCAATGTCATAAACAGTTATAGTGCAGGTATTGGATACAGAAATAAGAATTACTTTGTTGATATCGCCTATAAACTCACAAACTATGATACCTACTATGATGCTGCATTTTTAAATGCATATTATGATGCACATTATGACAATACTCCAAAAACAGAAATAAATGATCATAATATTGCACTTACTTTAGGTTGGAAATTCTGATCCGTTAAAAATAACTCAAAAAAATAAAAACCCCCAATACTTAAAATTAAGTATTGGGGGTTTTTTCATGAAATATATCTTATTTAAATAATCATCCCTGCAGCTACGGTTTCATTAGTACCTTCGTCAACAAGAATAATACTTCCTGTAAATCTATTTTTTGTATAAGAATCAACGTGTAAAGGTTTTGTCACTCTTAAACTCACTCGGGCAATATCGTTCATACCCACCTCTTTATCATTCTCATGTTGTTCAAGCTTATTAATATCCATCTTGTATTGAACATCTGTAACCATGCAACGTGCGTCAGCTGAAGTGTGCCTAATAACATACTTTCCTCGGGGTACCATTTTTCGCTCGTTAAACCAACAAACCATCATATCCAAATCCTGAGTTGTTGAAGGAAGGTCATCAGATTTCACTAACATATCACCTCTACTGATATCAATTTCATCTTCAAGAGTAATTGTCAATGATTGCGGAGCAAAACCTTCTTCTAAAGTAGTATCAAAAAAATCAATAGTTTTTACCTTTGAAGTAAATCCTGAAGGTAATACAGTTATAGGATCTCCTACTTTTACAGCCCCACTTACAACTCTTCCACCATACCCTCTGTAATCAGGGAATTCTGCAGTTTGAGGTCGAACAACGTACTGAACCGGAAAACGAAAATCGTCATGGTTTATATCACTACTAATATGAATATTTTCAAGTAGGTGTAATAAAGTTGGACCCTGATACCAATCCATTTTACTGGAACGATCCACGACATTATCACCGTTTAATGCACTAATCGGCACATAACGAATATCCTTTACACTTAATTTAGATGAAAAACCATCAATGTCACCTTTAATTTTCTCAAAAGTATCTTCACTGTATTCCACTAAATCCATTTTGTTAATACAAAAAATGACATGTGGAATTTGTAACAAAGATGCAATATATGAATGACGCAATGTTTGCTCAAGAACACCATGTCGTGCATCCACTAATATAATTGCAACGTTAGCCGTACTTGCTCCTGTAACCATATTTCTGGTATATTGAATATGCCCCGGAGTATCTGCAATAATAAATTTTCGTTTGGGAGTTGCAAAATAACGGTAAGCCACATCAATGGTAATTCCCTGCTCCCTTTCTGCACGTAAACCATCTGTCAACAAAGCAAGATTAACTTCTTCATTTCCAATTCGTTCACTAGCCTTTTCAATGGCATCCATTTGATCCTCAAAAATGGCTTTACTATCATACAAAAGCCTACCTATTAAAGTACTTTTACCATCATCTACACTTCCTGCAGTAGTGAAGCGTAAAAGCTCCATATCTAAATATCCTGAATTTTTATCGCTCATAATAATTTGACGCTTAGCTTTTTGGTTAGAAATACCCTTCTTTTTTTCGATCTTCCATTGCTGATTCTGATCTTTTATCATCAGCACGCCCACCTCTTTCAGTAGTTCTGGTAGCAGCTACCTCTTGAATAATATCCTCAATTGAATCAGCCTTTGACAATGTTAATCCGGTACAGGTAATATCACCAATTGTTCTACATCGAACATCCATTTCTACCAACTCTTCATTTGGTTTTAAGTCCATAAAAGGAGCCTTAAACATCCAAACTCCGTCTCTGTTAAAAACTTTACGTTTATGTGTAAAATACAAGCTTGGAAGTTCAATACTTTCCATATATATATATTGCCAAACATCCATTTCGGTCCAGTTACTTATAGGAAAGACTCTAAAATGCTCACCCATATTTTTTCTGCCGTTAAATATATTCCAAAGCTCCGGACGTTGATTTTTGGGATCCCACTGGCCAAATTCATCTCTATGTGAAAAGAAACGTTCTTTAGCACGTGCCTTTTCCTCGTCTCTTCTTCCACCCCCCATTGCTGCATCACATTTCAAATCTTCTAATGCATCAAGCAAAGTAACTGTCTGAAGTTTATTTCTGGAAGCGTTTATCCCTTTTTCTTCAGCAACTTTACCTTGATCTATTGAATCCTGAACATATTTAACAATACACTTCGTACCTGTTTCAGCCATAAGGTTATCCCTATAATCAAGGGTTTCCTGAAAATTATGACCTGTGTCAATATGCAAAAGTGCAAAGGGAACTTTAGCCGGATAAAATGCTTTACGGGCTAAATGAAACATTACGATAGAATCCTTCCCTCCAGAGAATAACATCACCGGTTTTTCGAACTGTGCAGCTACTTCACGAATAACATATATCGATTCAGCTTCAAGCTCTCTTAGGTGATTAATTTGGTATTTATCCATAGTTAATTTTAATGTTTACCCAATTAAGGTTTTAAAAACGCAGACAAAGTTAATGAATTTAATAATACAATAAAATTTAAGCGAATTCTTAAAAAGGAAAAATCCCACTAAAAAGCAGGATAAAAAAAAAGCACCTTTTCAGATGCCTTAAAATTGTTTAATCTAGTGTTTCGATGTCATCTGTATCAAAACTCTTATTATATTGTGTCATGGCACGCAGACTCATTCCCACATTAGAGAATCCCCCATCATGGAAAAGATTTTGCATGGTTACTTTTCTTGTTAAGTCAGAGAACATTGCTATACAATAATTAGCACATTCATCGGCTGAAGCATTTCCAAGAGGAGACATTCTCTCAGAGAAATCCATCAATCCATCGAAACCTTTGACTCCACTTCCGGCTGTTGTAATAGTAGGAGATTGAGAAATAGTATTTACTCTAACCTTCTTTTCTCTACCATAAATATATCCGAAACTTCGAGCTATCGACTCAAGCAATGCTTTCGCATCAGACATGTCATTATAGCCATAAAATGTTCTTTGTGCTGCAACGTATGATAATCCTAACACAGATCCCCATTCATTAATTGCATCCAGTTTAAATCCAACCTGAAGCATTTTATGAAATGAAATGGCTGAAATATCAAGTGTTTTATTTAGATAGTTATAATTTAAATCATGATACACTCTCTTTTTGCGAACATTAAGAGACATACCAATGGAATGAAGTACAAAGTCAATTTTTCCGCCTAAAACTTCCATTGACCTTTTGTAAACATTCTCTATATCTTCAACACTTGTTGCATCTCCAGGTATCACTTCTGCATTACATTTTTCTGAAAGCTCAGTAAGTGTTCCCATTCTACAAGCTACAGGGGTATTTGACAAAGTAAAAACAGCACCTTCTTCATGAGCCATTTCAGCAACTTTCCATGCTATAGACATTTCATTTAATGCCCCAAAGATAATTCCCCTTTTTCCTTTTAATAAATTGTATCCCATTTTATCATTCGATTTTGAGCGTACAAATATATATGAATACGCTATACGAAAAACAATAAAGTTTAATTATTTAGTTATTTAATATTTTTTAAATAATAGACTGCCTATTTGAAAACACATATAACTCCCTTACTAACAATATTTAACAAACAACAAATAAGTAAATAAAGTTAACGTAAGTACTAACAAAACAATTTTTAAAATCAATAATATTTTTAATTTGGATTACCCAATAACTCTTTGGCATTAATCAATGCTGCTTCTGTTAAATTACTTCCGCTCAACATCTTAGCCACCTCAGTAACCCTTTTTTCATATGAAAGTTTTTCAATGCTCGTTTTTGTATCTAAATGGTCATCCAACTTAAATACTTTGTAATGAAACTTTCCTTTCACAGCAATTTGTGGTAAATGCGTTATGCTTATTACTTGTATATTTTGGGAGATTGAATGCATAATATCACCCATTTTGTCTGCAACTTCACCAGATACACCAGTATCTATTTCATCGAAAATAATGGTTGGTAACCCTTTTGACAATGACAATAATGATTTAATACAAAGCATCACCCGTGACATCTCACCTCCAGAGGCTACCTTAGGAATAGCTGCTTTAACACCATTTTTGTTTGCTGAAAACAGAAAATTTATATTATCTGTACCATCTTCTTTAAATCCATCTATTTGTTCACAGTCGACTTTCAGAGTTGCATTAGGCATTCCCAAATCGGTCAATTGATTAACAATCGTTTCTTCAATTTGTTTTAGAACTTTTTTTCGGGATATGGATAATTTCCCAGCGCTAACGCTCAATTGGCTTTTTGAACTCTCTATTTCTTTCTCTATTTCTTTTAGATCCTCATCAAAAGAAGATATTTGCTGTAATTGTTGTTCTAGACTATTCTTTATCTCCAACAATTCTTCAATAGTTTTTACCTTATGTTTTTGTTGCTGAGCAAAAATTTGATCCAAACGGGTATTTACATAATTGAGTCGCTCCGGATCATATTCAATTCCATCCATCTTCAGCTCCAACTCACTCGACAAATCATCTAAATCCAGATAAGCTGATTCAACCCTTTTTTGCCATTCTTCTCCTTCCGGAACATATCGCACTATTCGTTCAATATTTTTCAGGGCATCTTTCAAGGATGGTAAAATAGGATTTCCATCTCCATTAAAAACTTTAGTAACCTGATATAGATTTCCTTTAATTTCTTCTGCATGAGACAACAATTCACTTTCTTTCTCTAGCTCCTCCTGCTCATTTGTTTGTAATTTAAGCTCGTTTAATTGATCATACTGATATTGCATGTAATCTGCATCATCTTTCAGTTTTAAATTACTTTCTTCCAGAACTTTCCTCTTCTTTAATAAACCATTATAGTCAGCAAATTTTTTCCTATAGTCCTGAAGTAAATCATAATTATCGGCAACTGTATCAACCACACTCAATTGAAAACCTGTATCTCCTAAAAGTAGATTTTGATGTTGTGAATGAATATCAATTAATTGTAGAGATATTTTTTTTAAGAAATTAAGGTTTACAGGCGTATCGTTAACAAAAGCCCTTGATTTCCCTCCCGGTAAAATTTCTCTTCTAATAATAGTATCCTTTAGGTAATCGACATCTTCTGATTTAAACAATGTTTCAAACCCATAATTCTCAATATTAAATTCGGCTTCAATTACACTTTTTTTATCCTTATCCTTTAATACAGAAGTATCACTACGTTGCCCTAATACTAAAGACAAGGCTCCGAGTATTATAGATTTACCAGCACCAGTTTCACCTGTAATTACCGTAAATCCATTTCCAAATCCTATTTCAAGATGATCTATTAAAGCATAATTTGAAACATATAACGATTTAAGCATAAATCTAACTTATGTTTAAGGTTTACTTGTTAATTTTTCTTTGTATTTAGCCCCATTTGCTGGATCAACCTCAGACAAAACTTCAATGGCGCGAGATTTTTCCATGGAAAATGATTCTGAGAATATATTTATTATTTCATCAGACTTGGCATCAAAAAACAATTGCATTGCAAATGAACTAGCTCTCTGACGTTGAACCTTTTGAAGTTTTTCAAGAGCACTTAACACTTCCTTTCTGCCATCTTCAGGTTTTTCACTCATCCTATCCAAACCTAATCTATGATATTGATACATACATTCTCTTAAAGGTTTGTGGTATTCATTTAAATAATTTTCAACATACCAATATCTATTGCGCCTGCTTTCAAATGATTTCCAACCAGTTTTAGGAGAATTTTGTGCCATATTTACGATTTTTTCAGCTAATTCAAAGTATTTTGAACCGCCAAATTTTGAAAAGGAATCGTAATCCAATCCTAAAATCACATAGGAATAGTAAGCCAACACTCCAATTAAATTAGATTCTAACGTATTGGGATTATAAATTAATGGTTCGAATTCTACATATTTAAAACTAAAATCCTGATCGTTATAATTTAATAGCCTGGATTTGTAATTAGAGTTATAAACCGGACGAGAAGATGAAACCTGAATAGATCCGCTAAAATCGTCACTGCCGGATTTATTGGAAATGTTTAT
>JBNKGY010000166.1:0-9259 GCA_050290065.1 Marinilabiliaceae bacterium | reverse complement strand
CTATGTCTCAAAAATTTATATTGTAAATCAATCATTTACTGAAATTTGAGCTCGCTAATTTTAATCGAACTCAGGTTTATATGTAACAAATTTCCTAATGCGAATTACAGACAATGTCCTTTAGTTAAGGAAAGTATTTTACAATATTATTGAATCTACCTTCTTTACCGAGAAATAGGGCTGGCCAGTAGAAGCAAAAGGTCAGAGGAATGGTGAAATAATGTTAGACGAAGTCAAGCTTTCAATTGTATTAATCATTCACAGAAGGGACTTGTCTCCATCGGAAGCCGGATAGACTTTGTGTTTGAAAAATAACTAACCTCTGTAGAGTTATAAACAATTAAAATGAGTGGGTAGGAATTCTTCAACTAGACTTTTGGGGTTCCTCTTTGTGGTAACGACAATTATTGCGATTAATGAGCGTAAAGCTCAAATTAGCTTGGCTCTTCCGAGTGAAGCAATATTCTTAAAAAAAATCGGAACATGGGTTTGGGACATGGATAAACCAAGTTAAAATTCATTCCAAAAAAAGCCATCTCATTTGAGACGGCCTCATATTAACTTCAACATTACTCCTCAACTTGATAAATAGTAAGTATATTATGAATTACTTATTTTACCAACTTTTTATATTTGATTCTTTTAGGAGTAACATCTCCAAGTCTACGTTTCTTGTTCTCCTCATATTCAGAAAAAGATCCTTCAAAGTAATGAATTTTTGAATCTCCTTCAAATGCCAGAATATGAGTTGCAATTCTATCTAAAAACCAACGGTCATGTGATATTACAACAGCACAACCTGCAAAATCATCCAAGCCTTCTTCCAAAGCCCTTAATGTATTTACATCAATATCATTTGTAGGCTCATCCAATAATAAAACATTAGCTTCTTCTTTAAAAGTCATTGCCAAGTGCAATCTATTTCTCTCTCCTCCTGATAATACTCCACACTTTTTTTCCTGGTCTGAACCTGTAAAGTTAAATCTGGCTAAATAAGCTCTTGAATTCAATTCACGCCCTCCTAATTTAACAGTCTCCTGACCATCAGCAACCACCTGAAAAACAGACTTATCAGGATCAATGGCTTCATGAGTCTGATCCACATATCCAACTTTCACCGTCTCACCCACCTCAAATGATCCTTTATCAATGGTTTCCTTACCCATAATCATCCTGAATAAAGTTGTTTTACCAGCACCATTGGGACCAATAACCCCTACGATACCATTTTTAGGTAAAACAAATTCCAAATCTTCAAACAATAATCTATCCTCAAAACCTTTTGCCACACCATTTGCTTCAATAACCTTATCACCAAGTCTTGGTCCATTAGGAATAAATATTTCCAGCTTTTCTTCCTTTTCCTTCATATCTTCATCCATCAATTTATCATAGGCAGATAAACGTGCTTTGGATTTAGCATGTCTGGCTTTAGGTGCCATGCGTACCCATTCGAGTTCGCGTTCAAGAGTTTTCCTTCTTTTGGATGCTGTTTTTTCTTCCTGCTGCATTCGATTTGTCTTCTGCTCTAACCAGGATGAATAATTTCCTTTCCAGGGAATTCCTTCACCTCTATCGAGTTCCAGAATCCAGCCGGCCACATTATCTAAAAAGTATCTGTCGTGAGTAATTGAAATTACAGTTCCTTTGTATTGTTGTAAATGCAGCTCCAACCATTGTACTGATTCTGCATCTAAATGGTTAGTAGGCTCATCCAGTAGCAACACATCAGGTTCTTGTAACAACAAACGACATAAAGCCACCCTACGTTTTTCGCCACCAGACAAATACTTCACTTCTTTGTCTTCATCCGGACACCTTAAGGCATCCATCGCACGGTTTAATTTCGTATCTAAATTCCAGGCATCATATTGATCAATTTTTTCTTGTAACCTTGCCTGCTCATCCATTAAATCCTGCATTTTATCCGGATTCTCTAACACTTCAGGATCTGCAAATTTCTCATTTACCTGATTATAAGCATTCAGTACATCAACAACTTCCTGAACACCTTCTTCAACAACTTGCTTAACTGTTTTATTATCATCAAGTACAGGCTCCTGTTCTAAATAACCTACTGAATAATCCTGAGATGAAACAACCTCCCCTTGATAGTTATTATCAATCCCAGCGATTATTTTAATTAATGTTGACTTACCCGATCCGTTAAGTCCTATAATACCAATTTTGGCGCCATAGAAAAATGACAGATAAATATTATTCAAAATCTTTTTTTGTGGAGGTACAACTTTACTTACACCAACCATCGAAAATATAATCTTCTTATCGTCAGACATATATTAAAATTTAATTGTTTTATTATTTGGGCCACAAATTTATTATAATTTCATTTGATTACCATGTAAATTATATTGAAGAAATTCTTTTTTCTCAACCCCATAAAAAAACCTACTAAATATATTTAGCAGGTTTTTTATCTCATAAATACAATTTCTATTTAGCCATTGATTTTAAATCACTTAACAAAAGACCATCTCTATTTTTAGGAGAAACCATATGCCAATCGAAATAATAGAACTGTGAATCCGCTGCTCCAATAACGATTTTATAACAACGAGCCTTGTATCTGGTACCTTCAGGTCCGACTTTATGCAAAAATACAACATCAGGATCTTTGTTTTCGATTGCTTTTGCAATTTGATCTTGTGTAACAACCTCCACACTATATGGATAAACTTTTTGAATTTTACTTAAAGTATTGATTTCCGATGTCAGATCCTCCTTTACCACATATAGTTTCTTATTATTCAAGGATTTAATATTCTTATTATAATACTTAAACATGTTCTTCTTAATAATATCAGGATTTTTTGAAACCAATTGAACATGATCTTGAATAAATCGAATGAATCCTTCCATTTTATAGGCATAACTATCATCTTCTACTCTGACATATGACAATGGGATTGAGCATAAATCCGGCATATCCGTTATTGAATAAGTATCCTTCCCCATCAGTAAACTAATAAAAGTATACCTTGCTTTAGTTTTATCCTTATCAAAAGTTACTGTTGATGTAACAATAAATGAATAAGACGGATCACGCCTTTTCTCATCAAATTCTGCCTGTGAAATAATTTCATAATCTGTTACATTCCAAACCCTTGGCATCACTTTTTTAATCATAAAATTAAAATCAGACATTGGATTTTCATCCTGTACAACATAGGTTTTCGACTTAAAAAAATTTTTATAGTCTTGCTCTGTAGGTAAATGATTTTGACCAACTACTAAAATAGAGGTAATTAAAAAAAATAAACTAAATACTAATTTTTTCATATTTTATTAATTTTTGTGTTATGATATTAAAATTGTTGTGTGTTAAAATTCGAAAGATAAAGATCATAAAATTCTCAAAAAGCTATTTCATTTTGAACGTAAAAATAGCAATCAAGTTATACATTTCTTTCACTACAAATTGAATACATCATCTACCTATTTAAATAGCAGCTCCATACACCTTAAAAAAACTTACTTGAAAATCGTAAATTGATCATATATTAAGATTAATTTATTAAACAGATCATAATTATACAAATAATAATAATTTCCTTTAAATGAAAGTTTTCAGATTAAAAGTACTGGTCTTTCAACAAATTATTGTAATCTCGCAGAGTAGTAATTAATTCATACATTTGGCTTTATTTGAACAATTTTAATATGTTTACCATGTGAAAAAAAGACCTAAAATGTAAGCTTTTACAAACTAATTGAATTTTTTTACGTATAAAAGGTTCGTTCTAAAAAAACTAACATAGAAAAAAGTCATTAATTATATATGAAATTTATTAATAAATTTTTGCAGCTGTTCACTTTTGAACAAGATGATAAACTGGAAATTGAAACAAAAACAACCCTTTTACTCACTAATGTTTTGAATTTTTTCCTTTTTGTAATTGTGTTTATTGAAGGGATTATATCATTACTTGAGGAAGATTTGTTTTTTGCAGGACCATTATTGTTTTTTAGCATTCTGTTTGCATTCAATTATTTATATATGGGGCGTCGCCCCAATTCAAAATATTACAAGGAGATATTATTTTCATTTATAATCACAACATTTATATTTTTTATCATATTCGGAGGCCCTACGGGTATAAATATAATATGGCTGGGTATATTTCCTTTTATTGCAATAAATTTATTTGGTCGTAAAAATGGCGCAGTCTATTCGTTTGCAATATTCTTATTTGTACTTACTGACTTTTTGTTATTAAGCTTATTCATTCCTAAAGCTCAGATTTATAGTTTTAATATGGAAATCCTGTTTTCCATTTACTATATATTTTCCTTCATAATTGCTTATACTTTGAAATTTATCTTTGCAGAAGTTATGCTCACAAAGGAAAGGGCAATGATCAATTCTCAAAACAGCAAAATATCGCAGGAGGAACATATCTCAAGCCTTTCCAGACAAATTCGAACTCCGTTGAGCAACATTACTGGAATTCTGGATATACTAGGTAAAACAAACCTTACAGACGATCAAAGAGATTACATTAATACTATCCATGCTTCTGCAAACAACCTTGTAAACGTTGTTACTAATATGGTTTCTGCATCAAAAGGAAGCTTAAAACCGATACAGGAAGAAGAAATAAGTTTTAATCTTTATTCTACATTAAATAACACCATCAGACTTTTCTCAGACAATAATACTAAACAAAAATTTAGCCTCTCATTTTCTGCTGATATACCATCTACTATGACTGGTAATGCGATTAAGACTAAACAAATATTTTTGAACATACTCAATAGTATTGCAAAGTATAACATTACTGAAGAGAAAAAGATAAATATTGAAGTTAACCGTGGTGACAATATGCCCGGCATTGTTGAATTATTATTTACAATTAGAAGCACCGGAAATATTCCATTTCCAAAAGAATACAGATCGGAAGATTCGTTATATGAAAATGACACCTTAAGACTCAACACTTCAAAACACATTCAATTTTTAGAGTTAGGTTTAACTCAAAAACTTATTGAACAAGACGGACATATTTTAACAATAAACCCGGAGTTGGAAGAAACAAGTTTTGAATTTGGTATTACTTTTAAAGAGAACACTCAAAGCGCATCTATTCAAAGCCTTAAAGAAAAATCCACTTCTCCACATTCCTTTTACAAACCATCTGTTGATATTAAGGATGCTAATATTCTTTTAGTTGAAGATAATTTTAGTAATCAACAAATTATTATACTTTATATTAAAAATGAAGTCAATAAAATTGAGGTTGCTTACAATGGAAAAGAGGCGCTTGACAAATTTGGAAAGGCCAAATACGATTTAATTCTAATGGATGTTCAAATGCCTATTATGGATGGCTTTAAAGCAACCCAGAAAATTAGGGAAATTGAAAAGAGCACCAATACACATACTCCAATCATTGCAGTAACAGCAAATGCATTCCCTGAAGACAAGGAAAGATGTATGGCTTCAGGAATGGATGACTACATAAGTAAACCATTTCAGCCTGAGGATCTCATAGGGAAAATAAAACATCATTTAAGTTAATATACTATATCTCATTTTTAAATAACGAATCAGAATACAATTAAAGATTCGCTATTCAACCGTTTATTAATTTATTTAGGATAGTGTACTAATCCTATACCTTTTTTACCATCAATCTTAATAATTGAAGGAGATTTGAGTTCCACGTGCTTTATAAAATCATCTTCATATTGAGTTGATTGGTTCAACAAGAAGCTTTCATCGTAAAAACAATTAGCCGAATTCGGATTAACAGTAAAGTATCCGACTCGTAGCGATGTTAAATTCTGAAAGAAATGTGTACCCTGACTTGGATCAACACTAAATCCTTCAAGTGCTGTTTCAACAATTACTCTTGCCCCAGATATTTGCGGCCATTTAACCGGAATTCCAAGCCATTGATCTTGTGATCCCCAGCGACCTGGACCGATTAATATATAATTTTTCCCTTTAGCTATAATATCATCATTTATTTTCTCAATTATTGCTGGCATTTTGACCATATTTACTGGTTTAAAACCCTGACTCTTAACAAAAACCACATCAATAACATCATCAATTATTCCATTTCCTAATACAGAATTTGAAAAAATTAATTGTTGCGTAGGATCTGCACTCTCCAGATTCTCCTTTAATGTTTCTTCCCCTTCAACAATAGGACGAATCTGTAGGGGGTAAAAAACGTGCTTTCCCTCAGGCGATTGCAAGTCAACAGCAAACTCAATCTCAACAGGCTGATTCATTTCATTTTGACCAATTTCCAGTACTCGTTGAACTATTGATGCCAAAGGAAAAGAATCATGCTTTAAAATATTGGCAAACGTAATCAAAGGAATTCCTTTTGCCATCACACCATCTTTAACAATATTATTCTGATAATCATAAACAGAACCTAGCCATCGCAATGTTCCATCTTTTAACGCTGTTTTAGCATCTAATTTCAAAAGATTTATTGCATCATTAACTGATGGTCTAAAACTCGAATTATCCATATTTAATGCAAAGAAATTCTTTTGTGTATCTCGAACAGCAAATTCCGGAGTTGAGAGCTGCAATGTTTTCTGTGGATACTTCGGTGAAAACCTCAGTGAAACACCCCCTTCCACAATCTGTTTTCCTAAACCTAAAGCCACATTCACAATTCCGTCCTCTGCCCTTTCCGGCGAAATAGGGTAAAAATTAACAGATCGAGCTACTCCTGAAATCGTGGGATAAAATCTATTGTCAAAACTTTGCCCAACCAATTCCTGCAAAACAATTCCCATCTGCTCTTCCTCAATAATATTCAATGTGGCTGCCATATAAGCTTTACTTTGCTTATAATAAACGGATGCATAAACACATTTTATTGCTTCTGCCACTTGATGAACCACTAAATCAATATCATCTGTATTAGAAATCATATAGGTGGAATAAATCCCTGCAAAAGGCTGGAAATGACTATCCTCCAACACACTTGACGAACGAATAGCGATGGGATTATCTATCACAGATATAAAATGTTTTAAATAATCTAAAGATAAACGAGGAAGTTCAGCCTTAATAAAAGCATCTAATATTTCTTCATCTGAGGAATCGGACAATGCAATTTCATATAAATTGTTACGCTCCATAAAATGCTCAAATACATCTGTCCCAACAACCACTGTTTTCGGAATCGTTACATCTATATTTTCAAAGCTGAGCAATTCACTATTCTTATTGATAATATTATCCAAGAAAGCTAATCCCCTAGCCTTCCCTCCAATTGAGCCATTCCCAACTCTTGCAAACTTTATATATTTATCATACCGATCAAGCATAAACTGTGCAATAACACCTTTCCCTTTTGATATCCTGAAATTTACAATTGTATCATACAAAAACTTCTTTGCTGCCTCTAAGTTACCAAAATCTTCAATTTTTAAAGTTTTAACTACTTCTGCAATAGGAAACAACGCTCTCGCTTTGAGCCATTTAGAAATATGGTCACGTTGGAAATGATACCTCAATGACTCATCCGGAATACTAAAAAGCATATCCTGAAGTTCTTTTAAATTCCTAGCCCTTCCCACCTCTTCCTGAGATCCTGGTTTAATAAAAACAAAGTCACCAAAAGCCAGATTTATCTTTATAAAAGATTTAAGTTCCTGAAGCAGACTTTTTGAGTATTTATATAAAAATCCTACTTTTATTTTTCTGGCGACCTGCTCCATATCAATATTTGAGGATTGCAATAAAAAGGGCATGTAAGCATCATCTTCCTTTACTTTATTTGCTAAATTAATACCGGCCATATGATCTTTTTTACCGCCCCTGTTAAACGAAACATCAGAAATAATACCTAATAGATTCATTTTAAACTTTTGGTACATACCAATAGCCTCTTCATAATTCCTGGCAAGTAAAATTTTAGGCCTGCCTCGCATTCTAAGCATCTTCTGGTGTTCGTTTAAACCTTCAGTCATAAACTTTTTAGACTGATTAAAAACTATTTTATATATGATAGGTAAATAGCTTGAATAATACCGTACAGAATCCTCAACAAGGATAATACATTGAACCCCCACATTCAAAATATCATACTCAGCATTCATCTCATCTTCAATAACTTTAATGATAGCTAATAAGATATCCGCATTTCCAAGCCAACAAAATGTATAATCAATGGCACTTGTATCTTCATTTTTCAATTTGAGACTAACCTCTCTGGAAAATGGTGTTAATACAACTATTGGTATATTTTCGTAAGTCGCTTTAATTGCTTTTGATAATTGAAAAGGATCCATACCGCCTATATTCAACATTGATATAATTAAATCAATTGACTCATGTTTTAAAATATCAAGTGCCGCCTCTGCTGATGTTACCTGAATAAACCGGGGTGGATATCGCAAGTTGAGTGATACATATTCATTAAATATTTGCTCTTCAATCCTCCCATCTTCTTCAAGCATAAAAGCATCATAATTACTGGATATGAGCAGAACAGATTGAATTCTATTTTGCATCAATTGTTTAAATGCCGTTGTTGTAAATGCTGTTGAATGGTACAAAGCCTCCTTTTTATTCATAAACTATTATTCGGTTATTTTCAATTGAATTTAATTAAGGTCTATTACCTGATCTGTTGTTTACATCAAAGTAGTTATTGAAACATTTGTAATTTGCCCGAATTTATAATATTCAGACATAACACTTCAATAAGGCAATACTTAATAACATTACTCTTTATAAAGTTACTTAATAATTATTTCAAAAATCTGACATATGACACACTCCAATCAAAAGAATTCATGATTAATAAATTTGTTTGTAAAAACAAAACAAGCATCATTATTTGTTGGTAAAATAATTACTAAATTAAAGAATCGGCAATAAAATTTTAAATCCTATAAGTCATGAAAAGCACATCCCAAAGCTATATTCATTCATTTATGGAACAACTCATTAATAAAAATCCCGCAGAACCTGAATTTCATCAAGCTGTTCACGAAGTACTAATATCGATAAGTGATTTCTTAGAAGACCATCCACAATACATTAACAGAGGAATTCTTGAAAGAATTACAGAGCCGGAGCGCATAATTATCTTCAGGGTTCCATGGTTGAATGATTTAGGTAAGACTATTGTTAACCGGGGATTCAGAATTGAAATGAATAGTGCCATTGGACCATATAAAGGAGGCTTGCGATTTCACCCCACAGTTAATTTAGGAATATTAAAATTTTTAGCTTTTGAGCAAGTATTCAAAAATAGTT
>JBNKGY010000165.1:0-9270 GCA_050290065.1 Marinilabiliaceae bacterium | reverse complement strand
TAGCCCTGCAAAATTTGCCTTGTATATCAGCCTTTTATGTCAATCTGAATTCTAAAATTTTAATCGAACTCAGGTTATTAAGTTTACAACTTATAAAAAAGGGGTTTCTCGTTTGAGAAACCCCTTTCTTAATTAAACTTAAACCCTAACCTATATTTATGAAAAACACTTTAGATCTTCGCTTTAGAATATCACAAAACACATGCCATAAACCTCTCTAGTATGATTTATTTATACAATATTCATTTTACCTGAAAAATTTAATTAATCAAGAAGTTTAGCTAAAACTTTTCAGAAAAAATCTATATCAAAGTGAGCAATTCTATTGCTCAGAATAAAAACTTATCAAAGCTCTTACTTTTTTATAAAAATATTCATTAATCATGTAATATAATCTTATGTTTGCCAAAATTTTACTAATTAATCGTTATTAACTTTAACAAGTATGAAAGCAAGTGCGTTATTTTTAGCAGTAGTATTTTTATTCTCTCTAAGTCTGCAGAGTTGTGGAGTAATGTTCGGAGGCAGTAAATTTCAAGGAACTGTTATTGCCAAAGATCACCCCAATGCGGAAATTTATGTAAATGGGAAAAAAGAAGGAATTGGAACTGCTCAAGACCTGTTTTATCGTAACCAACCTCTTACCGTAACCATTAAAGATGAAGGATGTAAGGATGAACAACGAAGCTTCCAAAGTGCATTCAGAACCGGTAATTTCGTATTAAGTCTTGTATCCTGGGGGTTAGTGGGTATCATTATTGATTTAGGCACAGGAGCCTCTTATAAACCAGACCATAGATTAGATGATGAAATTGAAAGAGACGATATCAAAAACTTTTCCTACACAATTGAAATGAAAGATTGCAAAGAATAAACTGACTATAAAATAGTTAATAAACAAAGAAGAGGTTGTCTTACCTATTATAAAGACAACCTCTTTTTTATTTTTTTAGATATTTGTTATAGATTATACAGCACAAGAATCACCCATACAGTTAGGTTTTTCTTCTGGCGCTTTAAGTATACCCATTTTTAAAAACAGTAGATATATTTTACATCCAACACATATTCCAAAAGCTGTCTCTAAAAATAAGAATAACATACAAATTAAACAGAGCATACACACAGGCTCAAAATAGGTTACATCTTTCAATAAGAATAAGGATAAAACAATAATTCCCGTGGATAAAGTTAGTCCTAAACTCCAGGCAAACTTTTTTTGGATGGCACCTATAGGCATAGCCGATTGTTTAAGAGTAAACAACCACGAAATAAAAACTGTTGGCGAAAACTTGGGGTTAATAAATACACCGATCAGAAAATTTAGCGCTAAAAACCCTGAAATATAAGGCAAAACAATATAGTTTTTAATTACAAAACCATTAACAAAGGCTATAAAACCAAGTAAAAACATAACTCCAGAGCTACCTCGCATAATTCTTTCATCAACAACTTTGTACCCTCGCCCTTCAATGTAACTTCCAAAACTAAAATTTGACATATGCTAAATCATTTATTTTTTGAATAAGTAAAAATATAACAATTTGTCAAAAATAAATATGAATTAAATTAAAACATTCGAATTATTATATATTCGCAATCTAATGATTTGTACAACTTTATAATTAATTATGAATATTACGTTAGACCTGATAACAACTAAAAATCTGCACGAAGTGGCCGTGATTTACAATTATTATATTAAAAACTCAACAGCTACTTTTCACACAGAAGAAATCACTATTGATGATATAAAAACCATTATTCCTATTGACCACCCGAAATATAAAGCATTTTTAATTAAAGATGATCACACGATTTGTGGATATGTCTATTTGGGCAGCTACAAACCCAGACAAGCTTACGACAGGACCTCTGAGATTACGATATACCTAAAACCTGGATTTGAAGGTGAAGGAATTGGTTCTAAAGTATTATTCATGATGGAAGATGTTGCCATAAAACATGACATTACAGTATTATTAGGAATCATTACAGGAGAAAATGAATCAAGTATTCGGCTTTTTGAAAAATGCGGGTATGAGAAATGTGCCCATTTTAAACAAGTTGGTGAAAAATTTGGAAGAATTCTTGATGTTATTGGCTATCAAAAAATATTAATTTGACCAGTCTTATTGATACAGCAATAAACTCTATAAATCAAAAGGTAGTCATTCATTGACTACCTTCTGTTATCATTCATTTTAATAAACACACAATAATTATTTATTGATTCATTTGATGCAGAGTCTCATTAATTTGAATTAAGGTATCAACAACACCAGGATCTGCTATTGTTGAAATATCTCCAAGATCTCCAGTTTGTTTAGCTGCAATTTTACGTAAGATCCTTCTCATAATTTTACCCGAACGCGTTTTGGGTAATCCAGGTGCAATTAATATCTGATCTGGAGTTGCAATAGGACCAATATGGTGACGCACTTCATTTCTCAGCTCACCAACTAACTCATCATTAGCTTCATATCCATCACGCAGTATCACATAGGCAAAAATTCCTTCTCCTTTGATTTCATGTGGAAATCCAACAACAGCAGCTTCTGCACAAAATGGATGCGATACTAAAGCACTTTCAATTTCTGCAGAACCAATGCGATGCCCGGAAACATTCATTACATCATCAACTCTTCCTGTTAGCCAATAATACCCCTCCTCATCTCTTGTGGCTCCATCTCCAGTTAAATAATATCCTTTAAACGATTTTAAATAAGTATCTAAAAATCTCTGGTGATCTCCTTGTATAGTCCGTGCCATTCCCGGCCACGCTCTTTTAATAGCAAACAAACCCGAAACCCCGTTACCTTGAATTTCCTCTCCTTCAGGTGTTAATAATACCGGTTCGATACCAAAAAAGGGGAATGTTGCAGAACCCGGTTTTGCTGGTGTGGCACCTGGTAATGGTGTAATTAATATTCCTCCTGTTTCTGTTTGCCAATAAGTATCCACAATCGAACATCGCTTCTCACCAACCACTTCATAATACCATTTCCAGGTATCCGGATTAATAGGCTCCCCTACAGTGCCTAAAACACGTAAACTACTTCGATCATATTTTTTAACAAAGGCATCTCCATCACGCTGAATAGCTCTGATAGCTGTTGGTGCAGTATAAAACTGAGTGATTTTCAAACGTTCAACCATTTCCCAGTACCTGCCGGCATCTGGATAATTAGGAATACTCTCAAATATAACCGTTGTAGCTCCATTTGCTAAAGGACCGTAAACTACATAGGAATGACCAGTGATCCATCCAATATCTGCCACACAAGCAAATATATCTTCATCATGATAATCAAAAACATATTTGTGGGTCATGGCAGTGTACAATAAATACCCTGCCGTAGTGTGAGCTAATCCCTTAGGTTTTCCTGTACTTCCGGATGTATATAATAAGAATAAGGTATCTTCAGCATCCATATATTCTATAGGACAATAAGGACGTTCAGCTTCCATGGCCTCATTTAACCAAATATCACGAGGAGGGAAAAACGGAACCTTATTTTCTGTACGTTTGGCAACAAACACATATTCAACGGAAGGGCAAGCCATCACAGCCTCATCTACTATTCTTTTTAATGGAATAATTCTTTTACCCCTTAATCCTTCGTTGGCCGTAATAACCGCTTTACATTTTGCATCATTTATCCGATCACGTAAAGCTTCTGTACTAAAACCTGCAAACACAACTGAATGCACAGCTCCAATTCTGGCACATGCCAGCATAGCATATACAGCTTCCGGAATCATGGGCATGTATAAAGCAACCCGATCTCCTTTTCTGATACCATGATGACGTAACACATTAGCCAATCGGGATACCTCACGTTGCAACTCCCTATAAGTTATCTTTTTGCCCTCTCCTGGCTCATCCGCCTCCCAAATAAGTGCAACTTTATCTCCATTTTCTCCTACATGACGATCTACGCAATTTTCACAAACATTGAGTTTTCCACCTAAAAACCACGAAATTAATCCCTCATCCAATTCACAATCGCTCACCTGCTTAAAATCGTGTTGCCAAAGCAGAAATTCCTTTGCGTGCTTGCCCCAAAAAACGGTGTTATTTTCAATACTATCCTTATAAAAGGATTCGTATTGATTCATACTAGAAATTAATGATTCTTTGAAATGTTCTTTTACCGGATGGTAATATAAATCTAGATCTTCTGACATAAGGGTAGTGTTTAAGATGTTAATTATTAGACATAACAATCTAACAATGAACATAAAATAATGTTCAGAATGGGATCTGTTTTTTAATAAAAGGTATTATTGGAAAATTCCTGGAAATCAGAGATTGGATTTGAGAATTAGATGGTAATGTATATCTATATATAAAAAGAAGCCGGTTTACCCCTTAACCGGCTTCTTCAGGTGATTGCCACCTACTTTATCATCCTTTTGGCTATAAAAAGATGATACCTATATAAATTACAAAATATCCTCAACAGGTCTATAAGGCAAATTAAAGGCCTCTGAAACACCTTTATATACTACTTCTCCTTTTACAATATTCAAGCCAAGTTTTAATGCAGAGTTTTCAATACACGCTTTTTGCCAACCTTTGTTTGCCAACTGTAACGCATATGGTAATGTTGCATTTGTCAAGGCCATTGTTGATGTAAATGGTACTGCTCCCGGCATATTAGCCACTGTATAATGAATCACATCATCAATAATATAAGTAGGATCATCGTGCGTTGTAGGTTTAGAAGTTTCAAAACACCCTCCCTGATCAATAGCTACATCAACTAAAACAGTACCTTGGCGCATAGTTGGCAGCATATCTCTTGTAATTAACTTAGGTGCTTTTGCTCCTGGAATTAAAACTGCTCCAATAATCAAATCAAAATTCGGAACTGCTTCACGCATTGCCAATTCATTAGGTACTAATGTTTCAACGTTAGCAGGCATAATATCATCCAAATGGCGCAATCGATCAATATTTAAATCCATGATGGTAACATCAGCACCCATACCTGCAGCCACCTTCGCTGCTTGTGTACCAACAACACCACCTCCTATAACCAATACTTTGGCAGGAGGTACTCCTGGAACTCCTCCCATTAATACACCTCTTCCGCGGTAAGTTCGCTCCAGGTATTTAGCACCTTCCTGTGTCGCCATTCTTCCGGCTACTTCAGACATTGGGATTAACAATGGTAGTTTGCGATCCGGAGTTTCCACAGTTTCATAACTCAGGCAAATCGCCTTTTGCTCAATCATAGCCTTTGTTAAAGGCTCACAAGATGCAAAATGAAAATAAGTAAATAACAACTGATTCTCCTTTATCAACCTGTATTCAGGTTCAATAGGCTCCTTTACCTTTATAATCATATCAGCAATAGCATATACCTCCTCTATGGTAGGCAAAATTTTAGCTCCCGCATTTTCATAATCCTCATCATAAAAATCTGTACCTGTACCAGCATTCGACTGAACATATACTTTATGTCCGGCCTTTATCATTTCTAACACCCCTGCAGGTGTCATACCTACTCTATTTTCAGCAGGTTTAATTTCCCTTGGAATACCAATAATCATCGTAAAATATTAAAACGTTGTTTGTACTTATTTAATATCAAATCATAATTCAAATTAAAGTATTAGTTTTTATATGCACTATGAATATTATCAGCTAAAAAACCTGCTTTTAATCAGTTTTATTTACAAAGCAGCTCGTAATCAAGGGGTAAAAATACAATAAACAGAAATAACAATCATTTTTACATGGAAATTGGGGGTTAAAAAAAATAATCATACTTTAATAAAAACAAGGTATATATCAAAAAAGCATTTAAAATAGGTTTTGATTCCCTATTTTTGTGCCTTCAAAAGGTATTTATGTACGATATTTTTCTATTCAACCCCACTGGGGAGATGGCTATTGCAAATGGGACGGCAAGTTATATGCCTCCCAAAAATCTTCAGATCTTTGAGAGAGACCTCTCAATAATACCTTCATATTTTGCAATGGAGAATGATATCGTTTTAACTGAAAATATTCCACCTCTGGATTTTATTGAGCAGTGGTTGGATCTGGGCTTACCAAAAATAAACTATCTGCCTTTAAAGGATCTCCAAAAATCAAAACCCTATAAATTCCTTCGTCCCTGGAGTTGGAATCCAGCCTCACACCATAAATTAAAATTTTTAAAAGAGTCGGGATCCAATGGGTTTAAATCGTCACCTAATTTTATTTGGGATCAGGCTCATAAATTATTCTTTAGCAGATCAACTACCAATCAGGTTCAAAATTATATTTGCCAAAATCAAAATAGAGAACTACCTATTGATATTCCTCAGCCCGCTATCAATATTTATTCTATTGAAGAGTTGCAAAAATGGGTACTCAAATATCCTAAATCCATCATTAAATTACCATGGAGTAGTTCGGGTAGGGGTATTCACGTGATCAATCCGGATAATAACCAACCTATTAATTACCCTTGGTTAAGAGGAGGTTTTAAACAACAAGGATTTGTGACAGCAGAACCATTGCTTGATAAAATATTTGATTTCTCATTCCAGCTTTACTTGCGTACAAATGGAGACATTGACTTTTTAGGTATCTCATATTTTATTAATGACAGCAAAGGGCATTTTATCGGAGGAAATATCAATTGGCCTCATCACGAATCTGAAATAAGCCGATTTTTATCTAAGGATATACTTGACGGAGTTGTCTATAAATTAATACAGGCGATTAAAACAGTGAACCCTCATCAATTTTATGAGGGTCCAATAGGAGTGGATGCTATTGTATATACTGATGAAAACGGAAAACTAAAGATTCATCCTTGTCTGGATATTAACTGGCGCTACAATATGGGGGTGGTTAATATCAACCTGAGTAAATATTTACAAAGTAACTCCATTGGGCAATGGAAAGTGGGTTCATTTAAACCTGGAGGTTGGAATCTCTTTATTGAAGAAATGAAAGAAAAACATCCACTGTATATAAATAACGCTATGATATCCTCAGGTTTTATTAATATGACTCCTTCTTCTGACGAGGCTCAATTCGGAGTATGGATGGAGGTTTGGAATAAAAAATCGACAGGTAGTAGGTAATAAACAGTAGACCGTAAACAGTCTAAAGTACACAGTCAACAGCCTGCAGTACACAGGTGACGAATTGGATTTGATCACTGATGACCATATATAAAGCTTCAAATAGGTTTTTATTTAAAAAAATATCATTTTTGCATGAATATAATAAAAGCTTAAGAATGACCATATCAATAATAACAGCTACCTATAATGCCAAGGCAACCATTGAGACAGCCATCAAATCAGTTATTAATCAAACTTATCCGCATATTGAATATATTATTATTGATGGAGGTTCAACGGACGGCACTCTTGATATTATAGAAAAATATCGACCATTTATACACCAGTTTGTTTCTGAACCAGACAAAGGAATTTATGATGCTCTGAATAAAGGGGTTAAAATGGCTACAGGTGATATTGTTGGTTTTTTACACGCTGATGATTTATTTGACCATGATGATATAATTGATTCAATTGCTCACTCGTTTACTACAAAAAATGCAGATGCTGTTTATGGAGATCTGGAATATGTAAATAATCAATTTCCCGATAAGGTGATTAGGTACTGGAAAAGCAAGGAGTTTACCCCTTCACTATTGAAAGCTGGCTGGATGCCCCCACACCCCACTTTATTTGTTCGAAAAAGCATATATGATACCATTGGTATTTTTAATGACGATTACAAAATATCTGCTGATTACGACTTTGTACTTCGTTTATTCTCAAAAAAAGAATACTATTTCACCTACTTACCTATGGTCATTACACGAATGCGTGTAGGAGGTGCTAGTAACAAAAGCATTAAAAACATCATTCAAAAATCAAAAGAAGACATTCATGCTCTAAAACAAAATAAAGTAGGTGGTATTTTCACATTATTATGGAAGAACATTTCTAAACTTCCACAGTTTATAAAACGATAGTTTGAATATTGTAATAATCACGAATATAAAATAACCCTAAAATGATTAAAATAAAATCTACATTTACTATACTCTTTACACTTTGTATTGTTGTTTTAAATACTTTACCAATATCATCACAAAAGGTTAGTCATTACAATAACGATCATTTTAATCCTTTTACTAAAGTCATTTATCAATCCGGAAATAACTTTCATACATCTGCTAAACCATATAATCTCAATAAAATAGAGCTAATAACTAACGTTGATTCTCTAATATATGAAGGCATAAAAATGCCCTCTGGAAAATTGAATTTTATTCAGCGTGCTTTTAAAGATGATCTCTTAAAATGGAAAGATGAAGACATCTCCATTAAGATAAATCCGCTTTTTAACTTTGCTGTTGGAAAAGAATTGGACGAAAGCAAAAATATCTGGACAAATACAAGAGGACTGATGATTGAAGGATCTATCGGTAAAAACTTTTACTTCTACACTGATTTTTATGAAAATCAAGCAGTTTTCCCCAATTATTTGAATGATTTTATTTTAGATAGAAAAGTTGTACCTGGAGAGGGAAAATCAAAAAATTATGGCGAAAATGCCAATGATTATGCTCAGTCAACAGGATTTATTTCTTTTAATCCCGGTAAATGGTTTAATATTCAACTTGGTCAGGGTAAAAACTTTATAGGAGACGGCTACCGATCGCTTCTGCTATCAGACAATGCATTTAGCTATCCATATTTAAAGTTTTCAGTCGATTTCAATAAGGTACACTACCAGGTGATGTGGGCACAACATCGCGATTTAAACATTGATCCTGTTTTAGAAGGAAATGATGCACGGTATCTTGAAAAATATTCGGCTTCTCATTACCTGACTATGAATATTGGTGATCGCTTTTCTGTTGGTGTGTTTGAAAGTGTAATATGGGCTGCTGAAGACACCATGGGTAACCGGGGTTTTGACCTTTCATACCTTAACCCAATCATTTTCTTCCGTCCTGTTGAATACTCATTAGGGTCACCAGATAATATGACCATGGGTTTAAATACCAAATATATTGTGGGTGATAAAAATGTACTATACGGTCAGTTTGTGTTGGGAGAGTTTAAGTTTGATGAAGTATTTGGTGGAAATAACTGGTGGGCAAATAAGCAAGGTTTTCAACTTGGATTAAGATGCTTCGATGTATTTGGCATCAATAATCTATATTTTCAAACAGAATATAATCAGGTGAGGCCATACACCTATTCGCATCGTGAAACAATTACAAACTATGGGCATTA
>JBNKGY010000164.1:0-9274 GCA_050290065.1 Marinilabiliaceae bacterium | reverse complement strand
TCAAATTGGTGGGCAGGTTTGGGATTAAATATATCCAATTGGTCATCCGCTCAGGCGAAAGATTTTTCCGGATATGATAGCCTTCAGATTTCTTATCAGGGGCCGGTAGGTTCGGGGAACGCTTCCATTTCACTAGCGACTGCATCAGGAGGTACTGCATCGGTAAGTTTACCAGCAGTCTCCAGCTATACCACATTGTTAATACCGTTGTCTTCTTTTACAGGCGGTGATCTTAGTCAGGTTACCGAGATTGATATTTCTTTAGGAGGAATTGCAAGCGGAACCGGAACTCTAAGGACTGACAATATAAAACTTGTTAAAAACAACAGTATACCAACAGGCATCAATTCAAATCAAAACGGATTGTCGCCTGTGGTAAATAATATAACTCTTTATCCTAATCCATCCAGTTGTGGAAAGATTACTGTTGCCATACCGGAGATTGCAGAGAATGTATCAATACGTATTTTTAATGTACAGGGCAAATTGCTGTATGAAAAAGATACTGAGGGACTTGACCAAATAAAATGTGAGCCGAACCTGACCAAAGGAATATATCTTGTAAAGGTAAGTTCTGATAAGTTTGATGTTATTAAGAAATTAATTATAAATTGAAAATCGGATTGATAGGATAAATTAAAACTAGTAACTGGAGATTCAATGCCAGTGATCTCTTTTATACACATATACTTAAATTGTTAAGTGCTTGTTCAATATATTTATATAAGATATAATATAAACAATAAATCAAACAGTTTTGAAAATGAATCTTAAAAGTACCATTTCTTTAGTTTTGTTCGTATTGGGTATTAGTGGTTGTGGAATTGGAGACTCCAGTAAGTTTAAAAAGGATCAGATTACTCAATTACAAAGCCCGGATGAGTCTATCAAACTTAGTGTATTCTTATCAGCACTGGGTGAAATTCAATACAGTGTACAAAGAGCAGGTATTGAAATTATTCAACCATCGGCTTTAGGCATAAGCATGAAGGGGCATGATTTTACCAAGAACATGAAAGTGGAGGCGATATCAGAACCTGAGCAAATTGAAGATCGCTACCAAACTACGAATGCAAAAAAAAGCAGCATTCTTTACCAGGCCAATAAATTAGTGATATCTTTTTCCAATAAAGAGGAGAAAGAAATGGATATCATATTCCAATTATCCAACGATGGTGTTGCATTTCGTTATTCTCTTCCTTGGGTAAATAGTAATGAAACGATTGTTAAAGAAATCTCGTCATTTGTTTTTGACAATAACGCAAGAGCCTGGTTACAACCGATGGCTGAACCAAAAACTGGCTTTGAACATTGTCAACCGTCTTATGAGGAGCATTATTTAAAGGATATTCCGGTTGGTACAGAGTCTTTGTATAAGTATGGCTGGGTATATCCAGCTTTGTTCAAAACAAGTGATACATGGGCATTGATAACTGAAGCAGGGCTTGATGGAACTTATTGTGGTACCAGATTGGTTAATGACTCAGCTTCTTGTAAGTATTCCATTGGGTTTGCCGATCCAAGAGAAGTATTTACAGGCGGGGGCTATTTGCCGGAAAATAATCAACCATGGCTTACTCCATGGCGCATTATTACAATTGGAAGCTTGAAAACAATTGTAGAATCAACCTTAGGTACTGATATAGCACCGAAGGCCATTAGCATGGACGAGTCGTTTATTCAAACAGGCAAAGCATCGTGGAGCTGGATTAACAGTAAAGACGATATGATCGTTTACGATGAGCAAATAAAGTATATTGACTTTGCGGCAGACATGAATTGGCAATATTGCCTTGTAGATGCAAACTGGGATACTCAAATTGGGTATGATAAGATAGCCGAACTGGCCACATACGCAAAGCAAAAAAATGTTGAATTAATTTTGTGGTATAACTCAGCAGGTGATTGGAACACCATCAAATATCACCCTAAAGATAAACTGCTAACGAAGGAAGGAAGAGAAAAGGAATTCAGCCGTTTACAATCAATGGGCATAAAAGGTATAAAAGTTGATTTCTTTGGTGGTGATGGACGAAGTATGATTCAATACTATATTGACATTTTGAATGATGCAGCAAAATACAAGCTGCTTGTAAACTTTCACGGTGCTACCTTGCCCAGAGGCTGGCAAAGAACATACCCTAACCTGATGACAACAGAGGCTATTTATGGAATGGAGATGGTAACATTTGATCAGAATGCGGCAGATCAGGAAGCCAACCATTGCGCTATGTTACCGTTTACAAGAAACGCTTTCGACCCAATGGATTTTACTCCTATGAACCTTACCGGGCTTACTTATTCCACTTGTATCAGAAAAACCACACCTGCCTTTGAACTGGCTCTTTCGGTATTGTTCTTATCAGGAATACAACATTATGCCCAGTCACCCGAAGGAATGACGAAAGTTTCCGAAGACGTAAAGAATTTCTTAAAAACGCTTCCTGATTATTGGGACGATGTAAAATTTCTGGAAGGCTATCCCGGTAAATACGTTGTTATCGCCAGAAGAAGTGGTGATCGCTGGTACATCGCCGGTATTAATGGAGAAGACAAAGAAAAGAAATTGAATATTGACCTTAACTTATTCATGAAAAGCAAGGCGACATTGTTCACAGACGGTACCAATGAGGAATTGTTTTCAAAAACAGAAATAAATACAAAAGATCATAAAAAGTTAGATCTAACAGTGAATGCAAATGGTGGATTTGTAATAGTATTAAATTAAATTTTTAGACAAAGGAAATCTTTCAAGTATTATTCATAAATTATTAATCATTTTATGAAAAATAATGAGAACACTTATTATTTATTTTTAAGATAACCAGTACACAGAATACCCGATTCTAAATTCACAATCTAAATGGAATTCTGGTTTATACCCGAATTTTGAATGATGAGATAACCTATTTTAATATGAACTTGGAATAGGGCATATTTATTTTAAAATTAGAAAAAGTAGTAATAAGGCCTCTTATAAAATGTTTATTAAAAGATAAATATTAGTATAAAAAATCTTATATGAATTACTTAGTCAAATTAATTATAATATCAATACTTTTAAGCATCGGAATCAATGCTGTATTTGCTACAAATAGTTTTGAAATAGTAAGTCCTGACAAACAGATCTCTGTTACAGTCTTTGTTTCTCAGGAAGGACAGCTTTCATATTCTGTTAAATCAGATAACGTACAGGTATTGGAAACATCTCCTTTAGGTATTGTTGTAGATAGTGTAGATTTAGGAAAAAATGCCCAAATGGTGTCTAAGCCGGTGCTTTCTAAAATAGATGAAAGCTATACCGTTTTGGGGAATCACTCAGTTGCACACAACCTGGCCAATGAAGCCGTAATACCCATTGAAAAAGAGGGGAAGCACTTTAAGCTTATTGTGCGGGTTTATAACGATGGAGTTGGTATTCGTTATACTATACCAGAAGGCTCCATGCGCATCAACGGTGAAAACACTTCATGGAATCTTCCCCGGAGCACAACCAAGGTGGCATGGTCAGGCTTTAGTCAATGTTATGAAGAGCTGAGCCATGCAACTAAATTGGAAAAAATTCCACAAGATAATCCGGTAATGGGGCCCATAACTTTTGAAGTTGATGGGCATTTCCTTTCCATTTCCGAAGCTGATTGTGAAACCTTTTCCGATATGGCTTTTGTCAGGAAGGGTAATGTACTGAAAACAACTTTTCCTTTTGCCAAAGACGGATGGAAAATTGGAAAGAGGGTTGATAACAAAAGCTCTGTATTAGACGGCACTTATCTGGGATATAATGTTTCTCCCTGGAGAACAACCATTATTGTAAAAAACTTAACCGATTTAATAAATTCCGATTTATTAATGAATTTATGTCCTGCTCCAGCAAAAGGAGCAGATTTTTCATGGGTGCAACCGGGGAGTTGTTTGTGGCAATGGTGGAGTGTTGGCAGCCCTCAGTTTGATGATCAGAAAAACTGGTATGATGCAGCTGCAAAATTAAAATGGGAGTACTATCTTGTTGATGATGGTTGGCGTTTTTGGAACAAAACCGGTAAAGATCAATGGGCTTTGCTGAAAGAGGTTATTACTTATGGTAAGAGTGTTGGTGTTAAATCAATTGTGTGGGTTGATTCTAAAGAAATGCGTGAGGGTGAAAAACGCCGCACCTATTTAGAAAAGATTAAAACTCTTGGAGCTTCAGGAATCAAAATCGACTTCATCCCGGATGCTACTTCAGATATCATGCAGTGGTACATGGGCGCTATCCAGGATTGTGCTGAATTGAAGTTACTATTGAACTTTCATGGAAGCGTAAAACCTACTGGATTAAACCGCACATATCCAAATGACATCACACGCGAGGCCGTTAGAGGCAATGAATATCACATGACAAGATACAACAGGGTTGCTCCTTTTGAGCAGGATGTCTGTCTGCCATTTACCCGTTTAATGGCTGGACCAGTAGATGTTACACCGGTTATTCTGAATCCTGAAGAACTGGCTACTACCAAATTTACATGGGCACACGAATTTGCCCAGGCAATCGTATATCTTTCACCTGTCACTCATTTTACCGACCAGTATAAATTCTATCTCGAAAGTCCTATGTTTGATTTGTTTCAAGAGATTCCTACAACATGGGACGAAACCAAAGTATTGTCGTGTACTGAGGTTGGAGAGATAGTTGCCTTTGCCCGCCGTAAAGGTAAAACATGGTGGATTGGTGTTATGAATGGAGCCAAAAAAAAGGAAATTGAAATTCCATTGGATTTTCTAAACAAAAGAACACATGCAACATTAATATATGACGATAAACATAGTAATACCAGCATTGACAGGCGAGAACGAAAATTATCACCTAAAGATATAATAACTATTAAATTAATTCCTGGAGGAGGTTTTGTTGCACGTTTATAAAATTCATAATAAATATAATATGGTGACTTAAGTGATTGGGCAAATTTATTGTTGGTGAGGTTATTATTATTTAATAAATTCACAAATCCTAAAGTCTCTTTATTTTCTGTTGTTAAACAATTTTAATACTCAAGTTCGCTCTTGGAACAACTATAATCCAGAGCTTAAAAGCAATTTTACGATGAAGGTTAATTTACAAATTTATGCTTTGATTTTTATCCTGGCTGTTTTCTTTCAAGAAGTTTGTCAGGCTCAAGTGTCTTTACCTAAAATGTTTGGAGATAACATGGTTTTGCAAAGGGAGCTGAAAATTCCGGTTTGGGGGATTTCATCCCCGGGAGCAACTATTATAGCTGAGCTGGGAAGCAAAAAAGCAACTACAAAAGCTGATCAAGTAGGAGAATGGATGGTTCATTTACCAAAGTTTAAAGCCGGAGGTCCCTATACCCTCAAAATTTATGAGAAAGGAAAATCTGATGAAGCGATTGTGTTAAATGGTATTCTTATTGGTGATGTTTGGTTGGCTTCCGGACAATCAAATATGGAATGGCAGGTACAACAGGCTAAAGATGCGGACAAAGAAATTGCCAGTGCCAGTTTTCCACAAGTGCGTTTTATTATGGTTAACCATAGTAACCAGGTAAAACCACAGACGGACATATCAACGAATGGGTGGAAAGTTTGCGATTCTACTTCTGTAAAGGAGTTGTCAGCAGTTGCCTACTTTTTTGCCCGTAAAATTCATGCCGATCAAAATGTGCCGGTTGGCATTGTTCAAAGCACATGGGGTGGTACCAGGATTGAACCCTGGACAAGTAGGAAGATGTTGCTTACATCGCCAATTACCAAAGAGAAGACGCTCAGTGCTGATACCCTTCATTATAATCGGGAAGACATCATAAGAGACAGTCTTATACAGGTACGTTTTTGGGAAATTGTATATAATCCGCAAAACAATGCGGACAAAATATTCACTGCTCCTGATTATGATGATAGTGGTTGGACCGAAATTGAAATGCCAAAAGTGTTAAAGGATTTCGGGATAGGAGATTATGATGGGATGGTTTGGATGCGGAAAAAGATATCGTTGCCAGAATCTTATGCAGGGAAAGATCTTACCATAAATCTGGGACATCCTGAAATGAACTACTCACTATATTTCAATGGTAGCGAGATCTGTAAAAACCAATGGTATTCCAATGCAACTCATTCTTACACTATTCCGGCAGCATTGGTACAATCCGGTGAAAATACAATTGCTGTAAGGATAGCCATGTTGTGGGCCGGAGGCGGTTTAAATCCGGGCAATGATATTTATATTACCGATGGTTCAACGGAGGTTGCTCTAGCCGGGACATGGTTATATGAAAAAGACCTTGAGCCACAAATTCCGAAATTGCCAGGTAATCAGGAGTATCCCACTGTACTTTTCAATTCTATGATAAATCCGCTTATACCATATGGCATCAAAGGATTTATATGGTATCAGGGAGAATCGAATGCTGAAGAAGCTTACAATTATCGTGAATTATTTCCGATGCTAATTACTGACTGGAGAAACCACTGGCAACAAGGTAAGCTTCCGTTTATATATGTTCAGCTCGCTAATTTCATGCAACGAAACCCGCTTCCATCTGAAAGCGAATGGGCAGAACTGAGAGAGGCTCAAGCAATGGCATTGTCACTACCCAATACAGGTATGGCTTGCGCCATAGATATTGGAGATGCCGGTACTATTCATCCCCTAAACAAACAAGAAGTAGGACACCGCCTGGCCTTAATTGCCAATAAAACAGTTTACAAGCAGGATGGTATTATTATTTCGGGACCGATGTATAAATCATATCAAAAGGGAGGAAATCGTATTCGTATCCGTTTTTCGAGCATAGGGGCAGGGCTTTCAGCAAGAGATGGAAAAGAAGTAACAGGTTTTGCCATTGCCGGAGATGATAAACAGTTTCACTGGGCAAAGGCAGTAATTGAAGACAATGAAGTTGTTGTTTATTGTGATGAAGTTGAAAATCCAGTGGCCGTGAGATATGCCTGGGCCGATAACCCGGAATGTAACCTGATAAATTCTGAAGGATTGCCTGCTGTACCGTTCAGGACGGATGATTGGAAAGGAATTACTCAAAAATAAAATTATTCGATTGGGCTTGGTTTGTAAAGAATTAAACCTTGTTGCAATGACAATGTATGTAGAAATCTGTTAATTGAGCCATCTGTATGCTTTTCTTATATAGATGGCTTATTGACTAGTTCCCTATTTGGCAACAGATAGCTTATTAATAATATAAATAATTAAATTTATGAAGTTAAATAGTGCTTTCACGACAACTCAAGTGGCAGGTCAGAAGGTTTCATTTTTGAGGCTTTCGAAGCTCGGAAAATGTGAGCTTACTTCCGTAAATGATCATTTTGAGAGCAAGAGTAACAGCCTGCCCCGATTTTTCGGGGAAAAAAATGGAGTTTTCCTGCTGACACTAAATAAGCGAAAGTTTAGTTTTATTATAGCATTAATGTTTATAGGCCTTTTATGGGCGGGGCTTTTGTCTTGTGGCAATGAGAATAAGAATACCCCATTATTGGAAGTTTCTACAACATCGGTTACGTTGCCAGCAGAAGGTGGGGCATCTGGCATAACAGTAACCAGTAAGGAGAAATGGAGTATTGACAATTCTGCTGCTGCATGGTTGCAGTTAAGTCAAACCAGTGGTAATAGTGGCAGCTCTGATATTCAATTGACTGTTAGCAATAATAACACAGGTGCAAAACGTTCTGTTATTTTGGTTGTTTCCTTGCAAAATGGTAAAAAACAGCAGCTTATGGTATCGCAGGCTACTCTGGATACGCCCATTGCAGAAGATCCTAATTTTTACATTTACCTTTGTTTTGGACAATCTAATATGCATGGTGCAGCACCAATCGAAAGCCAGGATTTAACAGTGGACAGCCGTTTCAAGTTGTTCCAGACATTGGATTGTGACAACCTGAACAGAGAAAAAGCAACATGGTATACTGCTGTTCCGCCTACTTGTCAGTGTGGTTCAGGCCTGTCGCCTGCCGATTATTTTGGAAGGACTATGGTTGCCAACCTGCCGGATAACATTACTGTGGGTGTTATTAATGTATCTGTTGCAGGATGCGACATTAGGCTGTTTGATAAAGATCTGTACAAGGATTACGTTTTAACATATACAGAAGACTGGTTCACGTCCCAGATAAATGGCTATGGTGGAAATCCATATCAATATCTTATCGACATGGCAAAATTGGCACAAAAGGACGGTGTTATCAAAGGGATTCTTCTGCACCAGGGAGAAACAAACTCAGGGCAGCAACAATGGCCAGAGTACGTAAAGAAAATATATAACGACATGTTAACAGACCTTTCTTTAGATGCCGGTTCTGTTCCTCTTTTAGTTGGAGAATTGTTCTCGGGCGAAGGCAATTGCTGCTCAGGGATGAATCCGATAATTAGTACTTTGCCGGATGTGATTCCAACAGCGCATATCATTTCCTCTGAAGGCTGTACCGGAAAGGATGATGCTCATTTTGATTCAGCAGGTTACAGAGAGTTAGGTAAGCGATACGGTATTACAATGCTTGAGCTAATGGGAATTGTATTATAAAATATGGAAAATGAATGACCACCAGTTCAATTAGGAAAAGGCCGGAATTAAAGGCTATAAAGTTGAACATTCAGTGGTCAAGAAAAATGAGTGAACTGGTAATCGTGAATGCAACCAGTCAAACGCAGAAGGATTAACTGAAAATTCTTCAGAACGGCTGATTAGAAAGGAATTACCCAACGAGTTATACTTTCTTCAATTGAATTATGGATATTATTCTGTCAATTCTTAAAACACCATAAATCACAAGTTATCAACAATCGATGTTAATAACTAATTGGTTGTGGACATGTTTCATTGCAAGGTTATTAGTAAATTGGTGCAAAATCAAGCAGAAATATGAAAGGAAAATCTCCTAATCAAAATCAAGAAAATTTATTTAGACCGATTCTAAAAGAACTAATCAATCCAAATCACGAGCTTGTTGTTTTGGCGCAACGAATAAATTGGCAATGCTTTAAAGATGAATTTAGTTCTATATACTTACATACAGGTCAACCTGGGATTCCTATTCGAACAATAGTAGGTTTAATGCTACTAAAACGAATCTACAATTTGGGCGATGAAACGGTAATGGAACAATGGGTTCAGAATCCCTATTTTCAATATTTCTGTGGAGAAGCCGGGTATCAATGGCAAGCACCGTGTGATCCATCTGATATAGTATATTTTCGTAAGCGTATTGGAGAAAAGGGTGCGAAAAAGATTTTTGAAATATTGATAGACACAAGGAAAGG
>JBNKGY010000163.1:0-9289 GCA_050290065.1 Marinilabiliaceae bacterium | reverse complement strand
CAAAATTTACCCTGTATATCAATCTGAAACATTGTTCTATCGAATACCTTATAAATAAATATTTAATGAGGTAAATGCTAAAAATTTTAATCGAATTCAGGCTAATAGATGTTCCCAGTGCATATTTCCATCTAACTAATATACTTTGCACAATATATCAAATAGTTATTAGTTTGGTTTTTCAGTATAAAACTGTCTTATGAATTCGGGTTTAATTAAAAAAAAGGGTAATTCTTTCGAAATTACCCTTTCTCAGCTTAAACCTAACTCTATATGAAAAACTTGCTTAAATTCTTATTACTAAACTAATAGATGTATACGTAAATCTTAATTTACTCTAAGTAATTTACCTTGTATTACACCGTTTTTAGAGATGATTTTGTATATATAAAGTCTCTCTATGTCATTTTTTCCATCATATTTAAAGGTGTACTTAATGTCAGATTTTATTGTTCCCGAATACAATGTTTCTATTTTTTTTCCATAAATATCATAGATGCAAATTTCAACGTCTGTATTGTTATTTGATACAACAGTAATTTGTGCCTGATCAATAAAAGGATTTGGTTGTGCACTTACAGTCAATCCGTTTTTCATTACTTCTTGTTGCAAAATATCCACATAGCTTAAAGCATAACATGTTGAAGCCTTGAATACCACAGGAATTGAATCTGGAAGGTAATTGGGGTCAGAAGTATTACTAAAGCATACGTCAAATTCAATTTTAAACTGATCTGGTCCTGATTGCCCAAACCCAGTTATTTCATCAATCTTAAAGCCATAAAGCCCAGTTTGAGGGTCGGTTGAATTTTTCTCAATCTTCCATCCGTTAGAATTTTCAATAGCTCCAATCGTTCCATATTCCAATCCGACATTAAAGTGAGACAACTCGTGGTCACAGGTTCCATCGGTATATACGTTCATAACAAAGTGATAGCATCCTTCGCCGTCAAGTGGGGTAATCGCTGAAATGTTACTATACATGCATCCTGAAATACAGTTATCGGTATCAATGACTACATCATCTCCGTTGTCAACGCTTCCTCCATCACCACTACCATTGTCGCCACCACCATTGTTTTGACTATCAGTATTGCAGGATATACTTAAGGTATCAGTGGCTAAACATCCTTCATCATTCATTACAGAGTATATAAATAAGGCTGTTTCGTTTCCGGCATAAAAAATAATAGTATCTAAAGATGATTCTTCAATATACCATGAATTGTCATTGTCAATAATTTCCCAGGTATAAGTTGTTGCTCCGGAAGATGCTGCTGTTAGTATATTACCACCTCTGCTACATTGCACTTCAATGGCACTGGTGTTGATTGAATTGGTTACAGTTGCAGCTTCTTCAATGGTGAAATCAGTAGAGGAGAAGCAACCGTTGTTGTCAGTAACTTCTACCTGATAACCTCCGGGTTCAAGGTTATTTCTGGTTTTTGAAGAAGAACCATCATTCCAATAGTAATGATAAGGTTCGCTTCCGCCAGTTGCTATAATTTCTGCCGCACCGGAAAGACTTCCCCCACAAGCAGGCTGACTCACATTAGCTGATACATTAATAGTTTCTGTGGTGTTTGTTACTGAGATGGTTTTAGTATACTCACAACCCAGTGCATCTTTCATTGTAATGTCGTAATTACCGGACCCATCTACAACAAGCGGAGAGGTTATTGCTGTATCTCCTGAGAAATATTCATATGAAGGTACACCACCTGAACCTGAAATATTGATCGTAGCTTCAGAATCCGTTGAACAATCACGAGCATCTATTGAATAATTGAGACTCAATGCAGCTCTATCGGCTAAATTGACTGAACGCGAAACAGAACAACCATTGGCATCTGTAACGGTTACTTTATATCTTCCACTTACAATATCAGAAATAACAGCAGTTGTATCGCCAGTATCCCAGGAATATTGATAAGGTTCTGAACCATATCTTACGTTAATTACAGATATTGCACCATCGTTTCCACCATTACAAGTAGGATTTGTAACTGATGTGCTAATGGATAAAGTGCTAATTCCAACGTAGGAGGTAGCAGTAGCTGTACATCCATTGGCATCCATTACAGTCAGATTGTAACTGCCTGAATGCACTCCTGAAATTGTTGAGGTAGTGTCGCCATTACTCCAGCTATAAGTATAGGGAGGAAGACCGCCCGTAACACTGCTGCTTACTTCTCCATTATCTTCTTCGTGACATTGTAAGTAATTAGGAGTAAGGTTTACACTTAAATCAGTATCTTCTGAAATCTGTACAGTTTCGTTTTTACTACAACCTACGCTATCCAACACCTGGAGGGTATAAGTTCCTGCATATAACTGATCCAGATCTTTCGAAGTTTTTCCATTATTCCATAAGTAGGTATATGGTCCGGTTCCACCTGTCACTGCAATTTGTATTGATCCTGAATTGTGGCCACATGTGGTGGATCCTGCATCACTTACAATTGTTATGTCAGTTTCCGGTTGTTGTATTGTTGCTGATAATGAAAGTGAATTTCCGGTGCTATCGGTTACAGTTACCTGATATTCACCTGTCTTTAAGCCTGATATCTTTGCATTTGTACTTCCATTGCTCCATAAATAGGAAAAAGGAGCTTTACCTTCTGTAACAATTACCTCGGCTTCGCCATTGTTGCCACCAAAGCACGATACATGTTTTTTCTCAATGTTAACCGATAAATTATTTTCAAGTGTATCTGGATGCTCTATTTCCTGGTAGAATACGCATGTGCCTGCTTTATAGGCTACCAGTATTTTGTTTTCAATGCTATCAAGAATTTGATTATTGGCACATACGGTATATTCTACTGTGAATGTGCCTGATTCTCCATTCTCACCAAAGTTGGAGATGTCATCAATTTTGAATCCATTTAAACTGGTGGTGGAATCCATGGTTGGATTTTCAATCTTCCAGCCTTTGGAGTTGTATACATTGCTTATTGTTGCTCCATCAGGAACTTCAACCGTAAAGTGAGAAAGTGCAGATAAACAGCCACTTTCTGCATCGACTTGTAATTCTACAGAAATACAGTTGTCACTTCTATCCATACTAATTAATTCGGAAGAGAAGCAATTAGCACAATCTTTAACTTCGGTTTCTTCGGTTAATGATTGTGCAATTGAGTTGATTGAGAATGAAAAGGCAATAAAAACCAGAATATAACGCATAATACCCCAGTCTGTAGACTTTGTGTAAAGTTTTCTCATTGTGTTGTGTTTTGTGTTGTGTCTTTTTGTTTACGTGTGCTGGTTAAAAAAGTTACTTTCGTCAATTACTTTAAGTATCTGACCTAAAAAATGATGTAGGATTTTATATAATGATGTTTTAAACAGTTAACTAAAAACAGTGTAGAATATTGGTAAAATCTTAATTTTGTTACTTTTGTTATCAAATTAAATGTTTTCAATGAACGAGAAAGACTTACTGGCTGAGGAAAAACAGCATTTGTTGGATAAAAGATACCTGAATATGGCTTATATATGGGCTGAAAATTCATATTGCAAACGTCGTCAGGTAGGTGCGTTAATTGTTAAAGGCAAGATGATTATCAGCGATGGCTATAATGGGACTCCTTCGGGCTTTGAAAATAATTGTGAAGATGAAAACAATATTACAAAGCCTTATGTTTTACATGCAGAGGCCAATGCTATAACTAAGGTAGCATGTTCAAACAACAGTTCCGATGGATCTACATTATATGTTACTTCATCACCATGTATAGAATGTGCTAAACTTATTGTTCAGGCAGGAATAACAAGGGTTGTTTATAGTGAAAAATATCGCGTTGAAGATGGAATTAATCTATTAAAGCGTGCCAAAATTGAGGCTATACATATTGAGGTATAGAAATTGTTGATAGATAATAGTATAGTTCGGAGTTAATTTAATAAGTAGAAAAACTAGATGAAAGCAAATCATATATCATGAGTTATAATAATACAAAAAAGCAAATTCTTCAGCCTATTTTACTGGCATTTATATTAATTGCCGGAATATTTATTGGTTATGCAGTGTTACCGGGTAAGATTGGTAAGAGTAATTCGTTGGTTATTTATCCGCAAACCAATAAAATAGATGCCATTTTAAATCTCATTAGTGAGGAATATGTGGATACAGTGAATACAGAAAAAATGCAGGAGGATGTTATCCCGGAATTATTAAAAAAACTGGATCCACACACCGTTTATATTCCTGCCAAAGATCTTAAAAATGTAAATGAGGAACTTTCAAGTAATTTTGGAGGAATTGGAGTTCAGTTTAGTATTCAAAAAGATACGGTTTTAGTAGTTGCAGTGGTGTCCGGTGGGCCATCAGAAAAAGTGGGTATTTTGCCAGGCGACAGAATTGTTGCTGTAAATGATAGTGTTATTGCAGGTAATGGTATTCAGAATAGCATGGTACTTAAGCTGCTTAGAGGCGAAATGGGTACGGATGTGAAAGTTGGTGTGATCAGGCGAAATTTGACTGAGCCTTTAAGTTTCAATATTACTCGGGGACGTATTCCTATCTATAGTGTGGATGTTTCTTACATGATTGATGATGAAATAGGATATATTAAAGTAAGCAGATTTGCCACCAATACTTATAGTGAATTTTTGACAGCATTGGCCAAATTGAAAGCTAATAGCTGCAAGAAAATCATAATTGATTTCAGAGGCAATTCCGGAGGATATCTTGATGTAGCGATAAATCTTTGTAATGAATTTTTACATGATAAAGACATGATTGTTTATACCGAAGGAAAAGCAAATCCCCGCCAGGAAGTTTTTGCCAATGGAAAAGGAACATGTCAGGATACCAAAGTAGCTGTATTGATAGATGAATTTTCAGCCTCTGCCAGTGAAATATTTGCAGGTGCCATGCAGGATAACGATAGGGGTATTATCGTTGGCCGAAGATCTTTTGGAAAGGGACTGGTTCAAAATCAAATTCCATTACCTGATGGGTCTGCTCTTCGTTTAACAATAGCTAGATACTATACGCCAGCAGGAAGGTGTATTCAGAAACCATATGACAATGGTACTGAGGAGTATTATAAAGATATTATGGAGCGTTACCAGCATGGTGAGTTTTTTAATGAGGATAGTATAAGTGTGAATGATACGCTACAATATAAAACAAAAGAAGGGCGCATTGTATATGGAGGAGGGGGTATAATGCCTGATTATTTTGTGGCCCGTGATACTACTAGATTATCTAATTATTATTATAGTGTTAGAGAAAAAGGGCTGATTTATCAATTTGCTCTGGAGTTTGCAGATAAACATCGTACCGAAATTGAAAATTTTACCAAACTTAAAGAAATAGAGACCTATTTAAAGGATAAGCCTGTATTGGATAAGTTTGTTGAATATGCCTCGAAGGCAGGAGTAAAGTTGAATAAAAAAGAATTCAATATTTCAAAAAATGTTATTGATGTAGAGCTAAAGGCTTATATCGCCAGAAATATAATAGATAATGATGGATTCTATCCTATATTAGGAGAGATTGATGAGGTTCTTCATGAGGCGATTCATCAATTAAAGGATGAATAAAGATTACAATTAGATAAACGAAAAGCCCTGGTTGACATTCACTTCATTCCGGGGCTTTTTTATGAAATGTATTGAATAGATTTCTAAAAAAATAAATCAACCAGATCAAGTGATTAGAACCTAACGAAAGGAATATAGATAGTTCCGGTAGTGGTTAAAAATGGATCTGGTGACCATTAGGTCATAAGACTAAGTATGATTATGCAATCTTAAAATCAAGTTAATGCCTTACGATTTATTATCATCATTAATTTATTTTTCATCTTGTTTAGAAAATGGGATGAAGAATAAATAAGAACTCGGATTTTATTAAAGCATTTGTATTTAGAGTGTTGTAATGTGCTAGTCTTCAAACACATTTTTAACACGGCCAACTTCACCTGTTTCAAGTTGAACTTTGATGCCATGAGGATGATTTGCTGATTTGGTAAGTATCCGACTTACAAACCCCTCGGTTAATTCACCGGATCTTTGATGATGCTTTTGTACGATTTCAACTTCACAACCGGGTGTAATGTTTTTGCGAATTCTTCCATCCAGAATATTACGATCTTCCATCATTTTGCATATTAATAAGATATTGGCGAAAGTAATAATTACTTCATCAACTAACTAACATTTAAGACTTCTCCAGTGTAAGTTCAACGAAATGGCTTTGCTCGTGTTGTGCATTGTATGTTTCGACGTATTCGATGAGTTGAGATGCTGGTTGTCAGAAGATTGCCATATACCACCTTTTACAACATCTTTTGTTAATATGTTAAACCATATTTCTACCTGATTCAACCAAGATGAACATGTCGGTGTAAAAAGTAATTGAATCTTCCTTTTACCTTCCAACCATTCCTTAATGTTCTTGTGTTTATGTACTGAAAGATTGTTGGCATTTATTGAACTTTTCTTTTTTTTGAACGTTGATAGAAAGACTTGAAAAAATGAATCTGGTAAGTTGTAATAATTATGCAATTTACAGGAAATCCAGGGTGTGTTTTTATATTAGTTAGGATTTAAATAAAGTACAATTTTGAACTGTATTGAGCCAAACACTAGGTATACATTTGCTTGTGTCCTTATTAAGCGCATATCAGAACCAAGAAACTAGTCAAACAGATTTAAACTACTTTGCAATTATTTGCTCGAATTGATAGGTATGCTATTATTTGATAAAGTTATAAAAAAATGGAAAAAGGAAGTGAAGAAGTATTTTCTCTCCTATAAAAACGGCTTTTTTGAAATATTCCAATATGCGAATTCACCCCAGCTGATGATTCGCAATTTCATCAATATGCCTTTTGTTAAGTCCGATGAAATCTATCAGACCATTGCTACCGAGAATCCTTTTTTAAAGGTTAAAATATTTTATCTGAGTTTCGAAAAAGGTCTTTTACTGATGCTCACTAAGGCTTTCTATAAAAAAAATGTGATGGATAGGATGTTATATGATGAAGAGTTACCAACTGAATATTTTTTTATAGCACTTAAAGTACACGGGAAGTGCCTTGAAAGCAGACAACCGTTGATAAATGGCACAAACCATATACATAACTTCTGGAGCTTATGCAAACCTGCAGGCATTAAAAACATTAGTCATTTTAAAAACTCCGATGAGCAATTTTATACGCTCTTTTTTACAAAAATCTGGCTGGATAATTATTTGATACATGCTGATGAAATAGTTAAAACGTTTTTCACTGATTTTCTGAATTCAGATGCTACCTATATCATGTGGCCTAGCTACGAAACCTTAGGCAAGAGTGATTATTCTTTGTTTAAAGATGTGTTGGAGAATAGTAAGCCCATATCGGAAATCAATCAGGAGCTTTTTCGAGACCAAAGCCTTATGATGTTTAACGATTTTGCTTCTGATATTAGCAATTTTGATTTTCATGCCAATTACTTAAAGATGAGTAATGAGCAACGGCTTAAAATTTTAAGAGCGGAAGATTATATGAGAAATTTTTATAATGATGAGTTTCCCGGAATAGCGCAGATTGCAGAAAAGGTTGGTATTTCGCACACGGGGCTCAAAACAGGCTTTAACCAACTCTTTGGTTGTTCTATCTATAAGTATTTTCGAAATCAAAAAATGAAGATTGCCCTCTCAATTCTGGAGCAAAATAGTGATATTAAAATTAAAGACCTGGCTACCCAATTAGGATATGACAATGCGGCCAAGTTTACAGCAGCATTCAAAGAGGAAATCGGTTTTCTACCCTCTAAAACATCAATTATTCAGTAGCTTAAAAAAAGTTACAATAATTCCATCCCTAAAATAAGTGCACTTTTGTCTTATTGGAGTACTCCAATGCTTTAAAAGCAGATATTTTTGCTACTCTTAGTTTTATAAATATTTAGTCCCTTTATATCAACCATTCGATCTGATAATTATAGATACTAACAGATCTTAATATATTATAAATATGTAAGCCTTACGTTCATTTTTAATGTTTAGTTGTTCAATTGCAATTAAAAGAATATTCAGAATTCATTTTAAAATTTTAATAAATTATCATTTATGCTTATGAAAAAAATTACTTTATTACTTCTGTCCTTATTTGTTCTAGGTACAACTTTTGGACAATCGTTATCTTACAAAAACTACAATGCAGGCAATGGAGGTACAAATGTAACAGCAACTGTTGATTTTTTAACGGATTGCCAACAAAGTGTTTCGTTGGAAATTTACTCTGATATCTATACAGGAGTGTGGACAGGAGCAGGAAATTATGACTACTATGTAAATGATCAATTAATTGGCTCAGGAACAGCTGTACAACAAACAATAGACATATCTGCTTATATCCCTGTAACTTCAGTAAAAGTTGTTTCCAAAGCAGGCACATGGTCTATTGTTGAAGCAAAAGTTATTGTTACAGAAAGTTCAGCACTAGCAGCTGGCCCAACTGTAGCTGATGTATCCTATTGTAAAGATGCAACCGCAGTGCCATTAGAAGCAACTTTAACAGGTGATGGTACATCATTAAAATGGTATACAGATGAAGCAGGAAGTTATTCTGCAACAGCTCCAACACCTACTACCACTGCAAGTGGAACCACTTCTTACTATGTTGCACAAGTAAATACGAGTGGATGTGAGAGCCAACGTTCTGTTATTGCTGTGGATGTGGAAGATGCTGTCGTATTAACGTGCCCTGGAAATATAGCCATGACTACTACTTCCACGCAAGAGGAAATCAACACTGGTTTTATTGATTTCTTAAACTCATTCAGCCACACAGGAACAAATACGACCAGTTCATTTTCAAATGAAACTATCGGTTTTAATGCATCGTATGACCCGGCTAATTGGACAACACCGGAACAATCACCATCCAGTTCATATAATCATTCGTCAACAACTTTGGCCATTACTACAGTTCATGGTGGTGGTGGAACAACCAGGCAACTTGTAATTCCTGCGGATGGAACTATAAGTTTTGACTGGAGTGGTAATTTTACCGGAAGTGGCGGATATATTGTAGCTTATAAAATCAATGGTATTAGAACAGATATAACAACAACCACAGGTTCAGGTTCATTATCTGGCATTGCTGTATCAGCAGGAGATGTATTTCAGTTCTATACCTGGGGATTAACACAATATTCTACCTATCAAGCTACTATTTCTAATTTTGCCGTTAATTCATCACTGCCATCCATTTCCACTACTGATAATGGATTTGTAAATAGCAGCATGCCTGCCAATTGGACAACACCGGAACAATCACCATCCAGC
>JBNKGY010000162.1:0-9317 GCA_050290065.1 Marinilabiliaceae bacterium | reverse complement strand
TCAAAAATTTATATTGTAAATCAATCATTTACTGAAATTTGAGCTCGCTAATTTTAATCGAACTCAGGTTATTAGGTTTATAAAAACAAAAAAGACAGATGAAGCTGGAACCGGGGTAAACAAGCTCAATTTCTTCATCTGCCTTTTAATGATTTATCTTTTTGACAATACTTCTTTTTCGTATGCCTGTATTTCTGAAATATAATCCTCACCTACCGGAACGTCATTTTGCAAACAATAATAGTCCCAAACAGCACCAAAAGGCTTAGTTTTCAATTCCTCAAGCATTGCTAATCTTTCAAAATTCTGACCCGCTTCTTCCATTTCAACTAATTTTGAAGTAGGCTCAAGCATAGCAATCATAAATGCTTTTTGTGTTGCACGTGTACCAACAACATATGCACCAATACGATTAATTGAAGCATCAAAGAAATCAAGTCCTACGTTTACACGATTAATAAAATCGTTACGTACAATCTCCGAAGCGATTAATTGTACTTCTTCGTTCAATGTTACAACATGGTCAGAATCCCAACGAATTGGACGAGTTACGTGTAATAATATTTCATCAACAAACTGAAGACAGGAAGAAATCTTATCTCCCACGACTTCTGTTGGGTGAAAGTGACCATTATCCAAACAGATCAATTTGTTGTTTTTGATAGCATACCCTAAATAGTAATCATGTGAACCAACAGTCATGGACTCAGCTCCGATTCCAAACACTTTACTTTCAACAGCATCCTTCATATACTCTTTGGGAAAATCTTGTGCTAAACCTTCGTCAAGAGACTTTGTTAATAGTGAACGCATTCCATTCCGATCAATTGGAGTGTCTTTTGATCCATCAGGAATCCATGTATTCAATACACAAGGAGATTCTAACTGCTTACCAATCTCAGCTGCAATTTCCCGGGATCTCTTAAGGTGCTCAACCCAGAATTTACGCACCTCTTCGTCTTTTGAAGACAATGTAAATCCACTATCCGCTTTGGGGTGAGAAAAGAATGAACCGTTGAAGTCCATACCGATACCCATTTTTTTACACCAATCGATCCAACCCTGGAATTGTTTTGCGCTAATTGCATCACGATCAACTATTCCTTCGGAGAAATCACCATATAAGGCATGAACATTAACACGTTGCTTACCTGGTAACATAGACATTACTTTCTCTAAGTCAGCCATGATTTCCGTAGCATTACGCGCTTTACCCGGGTAATTACCAGTAGCCTGAATACCTCCAGAAAGCTGACCATCAGGATTCTCAGTACCTGACACATCATCTGTTTGCCAACAATGAAGGCTTATTTGAACTTCGTTGATTTTTTTTAATACTTCTTCCGTATCTACTCCTATTGCAGCATATTGTTCTTTGGCAATCTCATATGCTTTCTTAATTAATTCCTTACTTGCCATTTTATTATTTTGTTTTATTTCAAATAAAATACTTCTTCTAACTCAACTGATACAGGTGAATTATCAGGATTTACCTCCATAATATCTGCCATAAAATCCCACCACCTTTTTACAATTTCAGTACTACCTAAATCTTGTGAACTTCCATCACCATTTACTTTTTGAAAGGCAAAAAGTGTGTTTGTTTCTTCATCTAAAAAAATCGAATATTCACTAACTCCAGCGTCTTTCAACAACTGCTTCAATTCAGGCCAAATCTCATTATGCCTTTTTATATATTCTTCTTTTTGCCCTTGCTTTAAGTGCATTTTAAAAGCCAATCGATTCATGATAAAATATTTTTATTACGTTGAAGAACTCCCTATTTCAGATTCAATTATTGTCAGAAATAAGAATCAAAAATCTTAATAAATAGCTATGGTTATATATCTTAATATAAATGGATTGTATAAGTAATACTTAGTCCATCGCATTACCAATACCAACAATAAATACTGAGGCAATCATTAAAAACAGACCAATTCCGAAAATGGTCAATATATTTTTCTGAACACCCTTCCATTCTTTATTATAGATACCCCAGGCATTTGCTGTAAGTATAATAGTAGTCATGTGTAAAATCCATGAACTGGCACCGCTTCCTAATTTACTTTCTCCCATGCCATAAAAGAAAAATTGTAGAAACCATGTTGAACCAGCTAATGCACACAATAGATAATTCCTTTTAAGAGGTTTATTCTTGTCAAAATACTCTTTAAATGTTCCATTCTTCCAAATCAGGTAAATACACCAGATTAAATTGGTTGTTAATCCCCCCCATAGAATCAAAACAAAAGTCACATTATTCACAAAAAGAGGATTATTACCACCTTCAACGGCAGCTTCGGTAATGGGTTTTCCTGCTTCTATCCCGAAATTGAAAAATGAACTCAGGATACCTGAAATAACGGCAACAATAATTCCTTTAACTGCATTAAACTCTTTAACACTCGCTTTACTATCTTCAGGTGAAAGTGCTTTTTCTTTCATTGTACCTGCTTTACCCAAAACCACAATTCCAAGTAAACTTATAACCACACCAATAAGTACAACAGTTCCTCCTGTGGAATGCATCATATCTGAAATAGTAGTTCTTCCTGCAATATTCTGAATGTCATAATAAACCGGAGGAACTAAAGCGCCAAATGCAGAACAAAAACCTAAAGTGATAGAGTTGCCTAGAGACATACCTAAATATCTGACACCTAAACCGTAGGTTAAACCGCCAACTCCCCACAATACACCTAAAATATATACTGTGCGAAAAATTGTAGCTTCCGCAGAAAATATATAAGTAAGAAAATCAGGTACTGTTAGCCAGGCCATCAGTGGTGGTACAAATAACCAGGAAAACAATCCGCCAAAGAGCCAGAATATTTCCCATGACCAACCCTTTACACGATTGTAGGGCATATAGAAACTCCCTGAGGCAAAACCACCTAATGAATGATAAATAATTCCAAATAATGCTTGCATATTGTAGTTTATTAGATATAATGAATTTAATAATTTTATATTTGTTTTATATTTTATTAACACAAATATAGATCGATACAAGTAAGTGAACAATGCACAAACTGGCGTTTCATTTGCACTTTTTGAACCGGACATGAAGGATTTTTTTAAATACATTACAGCAAGTGATGAAGATAAAGATTGGGGACTTTACTTAAACGCTGCTGGTAAATCTGCAGTTCCTTCCGGAATTGTATATCCATCGGATGAACATCCCAGCGGATATTTTTTCACATGGGCTAATGGTCGTACCTTAAATGAATACCAATTCAATTATATCACTGAAGGATCAGGAGTATTAGAAAATGAAAGGGGTAAATTTCTGGTAAAACCGGGTACTCTAATGATTATCCGAAAAGACGAATGGCATAGGTATCGTCCGGTAAAAAGTCAGGGTTGGGTTGAGCATTACATCGGTTTTGACGGCATTTTTGCCAATCACTTTTTAAATGAAAATCAAGTTTTACAGGGGCAATCGGTTATCCATTGTGGAGTAAGAGAGGATTTTATTGATACTTATTATAAGATTTTTGAGTTGGTTAAAAAGGAAGATCCGGGAAACCAACAAATTGCAGCAGGACTAATAATTAAACTACTTGGATACGTTGTAGCATGGCATAAACAACGAAACTTTTTAGGTACACCCATTGAAAAACTCATTCAAAAAGCTCGTTTTCACATGCGTGAAAATATTGAAAGTGATGTAAACTTAAAGCAGCTTGCCACTGAAAGCAATATTGCTTATTCATACTTTCGTAAGATGTTTAAAAAATACACTGGTATTTCCCCCCACCAATATCATCTTGATTTAAAAACAAACAGAGCTAAAGAACTGATACTCTCATCTGATAAAAGTATCAAGGAGATTAGTTACGAACTTGGATTTGAATCTATTCATTATTTCAGCAGATTATTTAAGAAAAAAGTTGGACAAAACCCATCAGAACTGAGAAAAACCATCATGCAGAAATAAAAAGCATGCTTTTTATTTCATCTAAGCAGAGGCACATTATATATATTCCAACAATAGAGTACCCGGATAACCAAGATAATTACCAATGGCATAGCCTATAATCCCAACTGTTATACCCGGCACAATAATTTCTTTATTTTTTAAGGCTCCTGCAACAACAGGAACAAAAGGTGGACTGCATATAAAAGCTGATGAAGCCAATAAAAGAGAGATAAATGTTTTTTGCCAGCTTAAGTGATTCTTTTATGTTGTTTGAAAATAAAATAAGAGGAATCCCAGGAGGAATTGATATACCCATAACCTTTTCCTGCATTTTTTCAATCTCATCTCCAATAAATAAACCTGAACCTCCTGTTATCATACCTAACATACAGGCTGTTAATACTACCCCTAATATATTAACTAGTTTGTATCGGCTATACAAATGCAATTACCCTTAAGGTGATGATATATAAATAATTAAAAGAAAATACATGGATAAAACACCCTCCGCAATTAATTTTCAATAACAAAACCTGAAATTATATCATCAAGTTGTATGCGGATTTCTTTCGTTGGTTTCAAATAGTTATTTACAATAACGCAAAAAGCTGTTTGTTCTCCTTTTTCTGTTTCCAAGTAACCACAATATCCTAAAACACCTTCCATTGAACCACTTTTACCAATAATTTTATTCTTCACCCTCGGATTTTTAAAAACAGTTTTTAAAGTACCGGATTGGCCTCCTTTGGCCAATGAACTACGAAATTGTATGCTATTTTTACTGTTTTTTGCCATCCAGATAAGTAAACTTACCATCCCTTTGGTTGTCACTAAATTCTTAGGAGACAATCCACTTCCATCCTTTATTCTGAAATTATTTTCAAAATCAATTTTGTCCTTCCAGAATTCATGAATCACACCTACCCCCTGATCCCAACCTGCAACACCGGTTTTCTCCTTTGCTAAGCTCAGAAAAATCTGATCAGCAAACAGATTATTGCTTTTATGGTTTGTTATTTGAATAATATCAAGCAAAGTAGGTGATTTAATCTCTAGTAGAGGTGTCCAATTTTCATCTGAAGTAACAAAATCTGAATTGCCATTAATACTAATTCCTTTACTCATCAGGTAACTTTTTAATTCCTGAATGAAAGTATTTGCTGGCTGAGGAAGTGCTGCTTTAATTTTAAAACCTGATCTATTACAAGGAATTGATCCTTCTATCCACCAATGATTGCTTTCCGGAATCCCATAAACATAAGCACTATCCTTATTGTGATCTGCTGCAATAACCCTACTTTCAATTTTAAATGGTACTATTTCAGGTATAACAGATTCAATTGTACATAAATCTCCTACAGGGCCAGACTTCAGTTCAACAACAGTAGTATTATCTCTCCAATTGAAAGACCTCGGTGAACTTCCGTAATAGTTTCCCATATCTTCCCATAACCTTGGTGCTGAATATGAAATATATTCAGATTCAAGAACTATGACTGATCCATAAACGCTATCAATATGCAATTTCTTTAAACGCTGATAAATCTTAAAAAATAAGCTTTCGGGATTTGTTTCATCAAAATATTTTGATCCTAAGGTAGGATCTCCGCCAGACTTAATAATCAGATTACCAAACAATTTACCATCTTGAATCTGTCCGGAATATCCTATTGTTGTTCTATACACATAATCAGGCCCTAAAATTTCGAGCGCGGTGGATGTAGTAACAATCTTTAATAGAGAAGCAGGAATAAGCCTGAATTCATTCTGAAAGTGAAAATCCAGATTATCAGATGTAATACTTTTAAAATCACCTGAGATAATGGCTCCATTATCACGGATTGAAATCTGAGCAAATAGTATTTGAAATGGAATAAAAAGTAAAGCAGATAATATTATTTTCTTCATTCGATGCCCCCTACCTGAGTTTTTAATTTACTTACAGCCTGTAATCTTTTTTCAATATAGAATTTATAATCTTCAATCCTTTTTTTCTCAACCTGAAGTCGATTCCATGGGTAATAATCGATTGTATCGTAGGCCTCCTTAATCCATATTTCAGCAGCTTTATAATCACCTAAAATTTCTGATGCCAGTGCCAAATTATAAGCCGATCTGAATTTATTTTTTCTATTTCCATGTTCGAAAATATACTTCCACAATTTAATAGCTTCTCCCCATTTATCTTTTCTGACATAATCTCCTGCCTGCAAAAACTCAAAACTACCTGAAGAATAAAATCCTCTATTTTGAGTTTCCCAATAAGGTGTCATTAAATCTGCTGCAACATTTCCCATATATGTACTTAATTCATTTAATGAATTTTTAATATTGGGTAATTCACTTGCAAGCTTATTTAAAGTCACCTGAGTCGCATCCCATGAAATAGTATCTCTCTGAACTTCCTGAAATTGCAATCCTTTTGTCAGGTTATTAAATCCTCTCCAGAATATGGCGCCTTTTGCATCTAAATATCCCCAAAAGTACCCTTCCGGATATTTTTTAATATTTATTTCAGTATTATACATATAGTCATCGAGTGTTATAATGCTCTCAGCGTTATATGCCTGACATATACTATCCACCAAATTCCAGTTTAAACTTCGATCCTGATGATATAGCAATTCATTATTTTTAAGCTGATAGGTATATACTGTATCAAAAAAGTTACGTTCTTCCAGTTTGTTTTTCAATGCTTTAATGGAACTTGATGCAAATTCGTCAAACCAGATGGTATCAACATAAAATGTTTCGTGAGGTAAAGTAAACCGATGCACAAAACTATCCCTATATACATCGGCATTATCAATCAATACAACTGATTTTATCTCAGGCTCAAATGAATATTCAGCTGGAATAAGAACATCAATTGACATGCGTTCATAAGTTGAACAAGAGCAGAAAATAAAAAAACAAAGTAACAGCCCTAAGTTGACAGATTTCATAGATTTCTAGTATAAGATTTTATTTTCTTAACAAAAAAAGTGCCTAATATTAAATAGTTGTACAAAACAATTAACATAGTTTCAAACAGTTCAATACATTAAATGGAAAGTAATGTTTACATCGAAAAAATCAGATTAATTGATCGCCCTAAAACAGACTTATTCATCACTTTGTTTCCTTCATCATTTAGCCATCTCTAATATTTCTGTAATTGCTTTATCATTCAACCGTTTGAAATAACCAATCGGTCCAAATTTACACGCTTTTTTACCCATCTCATCAATTTTATCAGAGGGAATATCTACATCCGACAATGTAGATGGCATATCCAAAGAATTAAAAAAGTCTCTAATGGCAGCAATAGTTTTTTGGGCCGCCTCCATTTCATTATCCTCCTTAATTCCAAAAACATTATGCCCCAGCCGGGCAAACTTAAAAGCATTTGTTTCGTTAAGTACAAAATTCATCCAGTAAGGAAAAATAATAGCTAACCCTGCACCATGGGTCAGATCGTAAATAGCACTTACTTCGTGCTCAATCATATGCGTACTCCAATCACCCATCATTTTTCCGGTACAGGTTAATCCGTTTAAAGCTAACGATGATGCCCACATTAAATTGGCTCTGGCCTCATAGTTTTCCGGTTCTTCCAATACAACAGGACCATACTTGATACATGTTTTTAATATAGCCTCTGCAATACCATCCTGTATTTCTGTTCCTTTTTCAGGGGTAAAATATTGTTCAAATATATGACTCATGATATCCACCGTACCTGCAGCTGACTGCCACTTATTTACTGTGTAAGTATAAGTTGGATCAAGCATTGAAACCTTTGGACGAAGTAAATCACTTCCCATCGGAAGCTTTTCCTCAGTTTCATCATTTGTTATTACAGCTCCTCCATTCATCTCTGAACCAGTTGCGGCCAAAGTTAATGCACATCCAACAGGAAGCGGATTTTCAGGCACTGCTTTTCTTAAACAGAAATCCCATGGATTGCCATCATATGAAAAACCTGCGGCCATTGCTTTTGAAGCATCAATAATACTACCTCCACCCAAAGCTAAGATAAAACCAAGCTTTTCTTCTCTACATTTCTTAACTCCTTCAATAACACTTGTTAATCTTGGATTGGGTTGTATCCCACCTAATTCACTAAAATATGCACCTTTTTCAATAAGCATTTTCTTCACATTATCTAACAATCCACTTTTTATTACCGAACCTTTACCATAAGTGATCAAAACTCTGTCAGAATACGTTAAAACTTCGTCGATGAGTTCTGTTAATTTATTTTTGCCAAAAAGTATTTTTGTATTTGCTTGAAAATTAAAATTTCTCATAATTATAATATTTAGTACAGATTAAAGTCAAATATAATATGGATAATAACACAGAAGGCTAATATTAGCAAAAGGATGCAAGAAATCAAAAAAAGGGTACCCGAAATGGATACCCTTTTGAATTATATTCATCAAATTATTGATTACATATTCATACCACCACAAACATGAATTGTTTGTCCTGTTACATATTGAGATAAATCAGAACCCAAATAAACACATGTATTGGCAACATCCTGTGGAGTACCACCTCTCTTAAGTGGAATTTGACTTTCCCAAGCCTTTTTAACATCGTCAGCTAATACACCAGTCATTTCTGTAATAATAAATCCTGGAGCGATAGCATTACTTCTAATACCTCGAGATCCTAATTCCTTAGCAATAGACTTAGTGAAACCAATCATACCTGCTTTTGATGCAGAGTAATTAGCCTGTCCTGCATTACCACTTACACCAACAACAGAACTCATGTTAATGATAGAACCAGAACGTTGTTTTAACATGGTTTTTTGAATGGCTTTAGTAAAGTTAAATACAGACTTTAAGTTTACTTTAATAACCATATCCCACTGTTCTTCTGTCATACGCATTAACAACGTATCTTTAGTGATACCAGCGTTGTTTACCAAAATATCAACCTGACCAAAATCTTTAACAATTTCATCAACTACACGTTGAGTATCTTCGAAGTTACTTGCATCAGAAGCATAACCTTTAGCCTTAACGCCAAACGCAACTAATTCTTTTTCTGTTTCTTCGGCAGCTTCATTAATTACTAAGTCAGTAAAAGCTACATTACAACCATGTTGAGCATAAGTTATCGCAATAGATTTACCAATACCTCTTGCTGCACCAGTAATAATTGCTGTTTTTCCTTCTAATAATTTCATCTTTTTAAATTTATATATATTAGATATTAGAATTCATTTTAGATAAATGATGCGCAAATGTAATAATTTATACGAAAATATGAACTCCTGTTTAAAAGAGATCATATTTAGCGATTATTGACTTATTACTTCAAAAAGTCGAAACAATCACTCATAAGCTATTAATACCAATATCACCATGATATTAGCGTTATAATTCTATTTTGA
>JBNKGY010000161.1:0-9406 GCA_050290065.1 Marinilabiliaceae bacterium | reverse complement strand
CATCCATCATATCCATTTCAGCCCACAGCTCCCCGATACTCACACTCGATGATCCCTCAGGTGCGTTACCACCACCTTCAGAGAACTGGGCATCAGTCTTCGGAGAGAAAATAGACAAATCATAAGAACTAGAAACTTCAACAATTTCACCAGGAACACCAGAATCTGTAATGATAGATATCCCAAAACATCGCATATTCATATGACGCGCCACAATAACTTCCGGTACTGTTGACATACCAACAGCATCTGCACCTAGTATGCGAAACATCTTATACTCAGCAGGCGTTTCAAATGTTGGCCCTGTGGTACCTACGTAAACCCCGCGAGTTAGTTTGATATTATTTTGACTGGCGATTTCAAACGCTCTATTGATCAGCTCTTTATCATACGGTATACTCATATCCGGAAATCGAGTCCCCAATTCATCAAAATTTTTCCCTATTAACGGATTGGTGCCAAACATATTAATATGATCCTCAATAACCATGATATCACCAACTAAAAAATCAGGATTTAACCCACCACTGGCATTACTTACCAACAGAGTTTCAATACCCATCAATTTCAACACCCTAATTGGGAAAGTCACTTCCTGCATGCCATACCCTTCGTAATAATGAAAGCGCCCCTGCATTGCAATTACTTCCTTTCCTCCTAATTGTCCGAATATCAATCTCCCGTTATGTCCATCAACAGTTGATGTAGGAAAATCCGGTATGGTCTCATAATCCAAAGTTGATTGTATCTCAATCTCATCCACTAATCCTCCTAATCCCGTACCTAAAATAATTCCTATTTTAGCTTTGCTTTTGGATTTATCTAATATGAATTCAGCGCTTGTTTTGATTTTCCCTAACATAGGTGGTAATTTTATCTTTAAAACGATTTGTTTGTTGATTAAGAATTTCGATTTCTATAGGTAGAAACCAAATATTTGATGCGATTTTGTCAGATACATTCAATACTTGTTTGAAACGAACAGCATCTTTTTCAGTGGTAATAATAACCTTCTTATCAGAAATAATCTGATCGAACAGATTATGAATCTTCCTTACATCTGAAGTTTCGTATTGATAATGATCTGGAAAATAAAGTGTTTGTACACTCCTTACCATTTTTTTTATATACTCGTAAAACGGCTTTGGGTTTCCTATGCCAGCAACTAATAAAACATCAAAGCTTGACAAATTATCCTGACTTACACTTGATTGATCGTTATATAAGGATAAGGGTTGTTGGTAACCAATAGAAGAATAGAATATGGATTGCGCAGGTAACAAATCTAATTTCTTTGTAATATAATCCTGTTCGGTTTGAGATAAATTGGCCGGACACTTACTCACAAAAACAATATCAGCACGGCTTTTCCCCTTCATTGGTTCTCTTAATTCTCCGGCAGGCAACATGAAGTCTTTCCAAAGTGGTCGATTATAGTCCATAACCAAAATGCTCAACCCGGGTTTCACATATCTGTGCTGGTAAGCATCATCCATGACAATAACATCAGGAACTTTGGTCAAGCCATATATTTTCTCAACACCATCCACCCTCTTCTCCGCAACAACAACCTGACATTGGGGGAATTTTTGATTTATCTGAGCAGGCTCGTCTCCAATTACAATCGCAGTACTATTTGTGTTAGAGACCACAACACCTTTGGTTTTTCTTTTATACCCCCTACTTAGTAAAGCCACCTGATATTGATCAATCAGTTGTTTTATAATAAACTCGGTTAGGGGCGTTTTTCCTGTACCTCCAACAGTAATATTTCCAACGGATATAATTGGTATATCAAACTCCCGGGATGATAACTTTCCAACATCAAACATAAAATTACGAATACGAACTACTCCTCCGTAAATAATAGAGAAGGGCAACAATGACAGTCTTATGTATTTTGATATCTTCATAACGGAAAAAAAGGCTGAACTATTAAGATCAGCCTTTAATTTTCAAAGGTAAAAAAAACTTTAGTTTAGCTCCAAATCAAATGGCATTCTTGCCTGAATTGGTTCAATCTCTTTTATTCTGTTTATCAATTCAAGTTGTTCATAGTTCACTCCTAAAAAAGACTTATACATATATGCTTTAGCCTCACTTTTCATGTCTTTCATGAATTCTTCTAGTGGCGAAAGCTTTTCAGGCAATTCAACAATTCTGTATGTTTCCAGTCCCGCCTTATCTTTTGCAATTTCAACCGCTTTTGAAAGACCTCCTAAAACATCAACCAGATTAATCTCTATAGCATTTTCTCCACTCCATACTCTACCCTGACCTATTTCATCAATAGCCTCAGAAGATGTTCCTCTACCTTCAGCACATCTACTAATAAATACTTTATAAAACGTTTCCACATATGATTGGAAAATTTCCTTTTCATCAGATGTAAAAGAACGTGTAATGTTAGGTAAATCGGCATATTTATTTGTTTTTACACCATCGAAAGTAATGCCTAGTTTTTCATTAAATAATTCCTTTGCATTAGGCATCATTCCAAAAACACCAATTGAACCGGTAATTGTGGAAGGATTTGCAACAATTGTATCGGCAATACAAGCAATATAATAACCACCGGAAGCGGCTACATCACCCATTGATACAATCAATGGTTTAGCTTGTTGACACAATTGAACCTCACGCCATATCACATCTGACCCCATTCCTGATCCACCTGGTGAATTAATCCTTAAAACAACTGCCTTTATATTTTCATCCCTTCTGGCCTCTCTAATGGTTTTACTCAATTTCTCTGAATCGATTCCATCCTTCCCTCCTCCGTCTATCTCACCTTCGGCATAAATAACTGCTATCTTATCTTTTTTCAAACCTTTAACTTCATCTGGCACATATACAAAGTCATAATCTCTCAGATTTACCTGCTCAATATCATCATCATCAGATGTCCCTGTCATGCTTTTTACCTGGGTCAGTACCTCATCTTTATAATTAAGTCCGTCTAAGAGGTGGTAATTAATCAAAGCCTGATTATCTTTAAACATCAAGGCTTCATCAACTAAATAATTAATACTATCTGCAGATACTCCTCTGGATTTAGAGATTCCATTCAACACCTGCTTCCAAATAGAGGAGGTATATGCAATTGTTTGTTTCTTTGCAGGATCACTCATTTTATCGCGGATAAAAGGTTCAACCGCAGACTTAAATTTTCCATGTTTGAAAATTTGCATTTCTACACCTAATTTCTCCAATGTTCCTTTAAAAAAAGTACGTTGAGCACTTAATCCTTTAAATTCCAACATTCCCTGTGGAGGCATATAAGTATGATCTGCTACAGAGGCCACATAATATCCTTTCTGTGAGTAGATAGGCGAATAAGCAACCACAAACTTACCCGAGGATTTAAAATCGATAAGTGCTTCTCTAATTTCACTTAAAGTAGCATAGCCGGTTTGTGGCAAGCCTGACTCAAGGTAAATTCCTAGAATATTTTTATCTCTTTTTGCTTTTGAAATATTCTTTAAAATTTGATTCAATCCTAATTTATCTGAGCCAAATGGTGACTCTCCGATAAGTTCAGTGATTGGGTTTGGAACAGACCTATCTATGATTTCTTTATTAAGATTTATAGTTAATAAAGTACCTTCCTTAATTTCAATTTCTTTTTCTCCTCCTGATACTATCACTGCCAGAACAGCAAAAAACAGAATAACAATAAACAATGCGGTCACTATTGAACCAACAACCGTTAATAATAATGATTTAATAAACTTGGCCATAAATTTTGTGTTATATAAAATATGCGTAATTAAACTATAGGTTTAAAAGAATAATGCTTAATGAACAAATGTATTAAAACTAAATTATTTTCTTTGTGCCAATTATACGATTTTGCATAAACCGTTACTTGTTTAATTTATTTATTGAAGATTATGACCAAGGTTTTATTGTTATTAGGAGGAAATGAAGGTAATCCAACCGAAAATATCATGCAAGCTCAACAATTAATTGCAAAAAACATTGGATCGATAATTAAGGAATCAGGGTGCTATGAAAGTGAACCATGGGGATTCGTACATGATCAAAATTTTATTAATAAGGTAATTGAGATTGAATGTTTGCACACCCCTCTAAGGTTATTGGAATTATTGCAAAACATTGAAAAAACACTTGGCAGAAAAGAAAAAACCAAAACAGAATATGAAGGCCGAACTATGGATATTGATATACTGTTTTATGATCATTCAATAATTAATAAACCACATTTAACTATCCCTCATCCTAAACTCCATGAAAGGAAGTTCACCCTCCTCCCGCTGGCTGAAAAATGGAAAAGCCTGAATCATCCTGTATTATTGAAAACGATTCAGGAATTATTAGCTGAGTGTAAAGATGAGGGGTGGGTAAAAATGATAAACTTATAACTTACTACCAAATGCTAAATCACCGGCATCTCCAAGCCCGGGAATAATATACTTTTTATCATTTAACTCTTTATCTACTGCCCCAATCCATAGCGAAATATTTTCGGACGGCATATTATTTTTAATATACTCAACTCCTTCTTCACTGGCTATAATAGATGCAATATGAATATGTTTTGGCTTTCCCTTGGTAAGAATAGCTTTATATGCCAATTCCATTGAAGCTCCACTTGCTAACATCGGATCTGTAAGAATAACAATTTTATCTTCCAATGAGGGAGATGAAATATATTCAATATGTATATCAAAGTCTCCTTTTTCATTGTACTTTCTATAGGCAGAAACAAAACAATTTTCTGCACTGTCAAAATAATTTAATACGCCTTGATGCAATGGTAATCCGGCTCTTAATATTGTCGCAATCACTACATTTTCCGAATAAACATATTCATGAGAAACGCCAAGTGGAGTTTGGATATCTATACTTTCATAATTCAGATATTTACTTATCTCATAAGCTAATATTTCTCCCATTCGTTCGATGTTTCTTCTAAATCTTAACGGGTCTGTTTGAATTTCTTTGTCTCTAATTTCAGCAATAAACTGATTGAAAAGGGAATTCTCTTTATTGAAAATATGAATATTCATTTTTTATGATTATTTATTTAGTAACTCCTGATTATTTTAATTCAATTCTTAGGACAAAAATATTTTTTCAATTTGATATTTGGAAAGATATTTATCATTAACTAAATTTGTTTCACATCTGACTTCTGAAACAGATTACCTTAACAATGTTCATCATCATTCCATTCGGAGTATTTAAATAAAGTCAAGGATTTACAATCATAAGCAACGATTCTGAATACTAATAGATCATATAGATCATTCATATTATAATCCTTTTAACAAGGATTTCCCAGATATTTATAATTTATTGCCCTTTTAAGCGTTAAAATATTGCATATATTTGAACACCGCAAAGATATAATTCAAAATGCATACAGATATACAATTAATTGAACTTCCTAAAATAAAAGACTTAAGGGGTAATTTAAGTTTTTTAGAAGATAATCATCAAATACCATTTAAAATTGAAAGGGTTTATTGGATTTACGATGTTCCGGGTGGAGAAGAAAGAGGTGGGCATGCATTCAAAAATACAACTGAATTTATCCTGCCCCTCTCTGGAGCTATTACAGTGGAAACTATACGCGGCGAAAAAAAACAAATCTTTCAACTGAATAAAACAAATCAGGGTATCCTTATTCCTCCATTTACATGGAGAAAAATATCTGGTTTTTTATCTAATAGTATCAGCTTGGTTGTTACAGATAGAAAATATGAGGTTGATGAATATATAAGAGATTTCAATTCCTATGTTTCATTATTTAGTAACCATAAAAAATGAACTCAGTAGAAAATTGTAAAATATTAGATATCGTAAAAATTACATCTGATAGGGGATCATTATCAATCCTTGAATCAAATTTATCTGCTCCCTTTGATATAAAACGGGTTTACTTTACCTATGATATTCCATCCGGAGCAGAAAGAGGAGGACATGCGCATATTGAACAACATGAAATAGTAATTGCTGCAAGTGGTAGTTTTGAAGTAATTTTAGATGATGGAACAAATAAAGTAACTATATTTTTAAATAACCCCAGCAAAGGATTACATATTTTACCAGGCATTTGGAGAGAACTAAAAAATTTTAGCACAGGAAGTGTAGTATTGGTTTTAGCCTCCGATAAATATACCGAAGAGGATTACATTAGAGAATACGATAATTATAAGCTTATAAATGATTAAGGTAATAAGATACAGTCAGAAACTAAAAGAAGATTGGGATCAATTTGTTGATAAAGCAAAAAATGGAACATTTTTATTTTATCGCGATTATATGGAGTATCATTCTGATCGGTTTCATGATTATTCTTTAATGCTTTATGATAAAGGAAGATTAAAATCTATATTTCCTGCTAACCAAGAAAATGATGTTGCATATAGTCATCAAGGATTAACTTTCGGTGGATTAATAACATTATATAGTAATACGTCCTCACAAATCATTGAATATTTTAATGCATTCAATACCTTTCTTGCCAAAGATGGAATAAAAAAGGTTGTATATAAAACTATTCCCCAAATCTACAAGTCTAATTTCGGACAAGAAGATGAATACATCATGTTTCGTTTGAATGCTAAATTAGTATCCTGTAATTTGTCATCCGTTCTGGACATGAAAAAAGAGAAGAGTATTTCCAGAAACCGTATACGCAACTATAAAAAAGCAATCGAAAATAATGTTTTTGTAAAAGAATCAGAGAATTACAAAGGTTTCTGGAGTATCATGATTTCAAATTTAAATGAAAGATATAATGCTAAACCTGTACATAATATTTCTGAAATATTATTATTAAAAGAAAGGTTTCCTCAAAATATTAAATTATTTACCGCTCAACAAGATGATCACTTAATAGGTGGTGCCGTTCTATATTTCTTCAAAGATGTTATTAAGATTCAGTATGCACATGCGTCTGAAATCGGAAAAAATCTGGGAGCCATTGATGCTTTATATTTTAGTATAATTGAAAAGTATAAAAGGACATATAAATATTTAGATTTTGGATCCTCCAACTTAGATTCAGGAAGAATCCTACAATCCAGTTTAATTAATCAAAAAGAAGGATTTGGAGCAAGAGGGGTTATAATTAACACCTATAAATATAAACCCTAATTATGCTATGTTAATTTCAAAATACTGATATGGATTTGACATCAATTCTCTAGCGGTATCCTCCTTATCAAATTCATATATATATATACATATTATATCTCCAGTACCACCACTACACGAAAGCCATTCCCCTTTATTTATAAGCAAATGAGAGTATAACAAATTCACACCTTCTAATCCTAAGAAAGAAACATTTTGAAAAAATCCATTCCTATTTGAACGTAATATAAACTGAATTACCTTACGCTGAACGTTCGGCTTTATTCTCTCGATAATCTTCCCTTCAATAATATCCATTGCGCACTTTACAAGATTAATTCCATAAGAATAAGATATAGCCTTGGGAATTAAATTACCTCCATAACGAGGTCCCAATTCAACGAAAAAAATTTGCTCGTTAATAGAAATTCTAACTTCCAGATTAATTCCTCCATTTTTATATCCTGCGAGAAGAATAAAACGCTTCAACTCCGAAAGGATATTTTCATAGACTCTTGAGGAAATTTTTGAGGGAAATATCGTTGCAATGGGAGAATATTTTTGATTCTTACTACCAAAATACTGATCTCCAAGAAAACAAAATAATAATTCTCCATTTTGAATTATGGCATCGCCATGAATTTGATTAATTTGTGTTTCAATAAATTCTTCAACAATAACATTTCCTTCTAGCGAAAATTGATGAGCATTTTTTATACACGTACTTAATTCCTGATTGTCTTTTGCCACAAAAACACCTTTGCTACCTGCTCTATCTGTTGGTTTTACAATTAATGGAAATTTCATTTCTAAATTATCATAACACTCAGGGTTACTTATGGTCTGAAATGCTGGACAATAAAAATTATTCTCTTTTAAAAACGCTCTGAATTTACTCTTATTACACATAATATCAACTGCATTACAACCACTCCCTATCAAATTGAGTTGTTCCGAAATATAGGCTGCCGGCTTGGCTCCAATATCAGTACTATAAGCAGTAATAACATCAACTTTATTCTCTTTGGCATACTGATATATTGCTTGAATATCTAATAAACTAATATTTGCAGATGAATCTGAAAATTTATGCCCAATATTATCCATATTATTATCACACGCTATTACGTTGAAATTACGCTTTTTTGCTTCAATAATTAATTCAACATGATCCCATATTGCTGGCATGATCAATATTTTTTTCTTTTTCATCTCTAATGATTCAATAATATGAGGAAACCTAACATTTTTATTGGTGTTAATGCAACTAATATAATTAAGTTTGAAAGAAATTGTGAATTGACACGAAATTAATTCTCTATTTTTAATTAACCATTTGATGACTATATGAAAGTATTATTCCTTAGAGAATGTAGTTAGGTTTACATGGATATAAGAGATTAAAACCTCCAATAAAGTAAAGAAACATTCACCCTATACAAAATTTAACACATGACATATAACAATAAAAATTTCATGAATAAAATATATCCCTTTTTTCTACTGACAATTACGATACTACTACATTTTAATAGTATAAACAAAATCCCTACAGGTCCTTATGCATGGGCACAAGCAGATCATTATGCATTATCTTTAGGATTCCTTGACAATCATTTTGATTTTTTTCACCCTAAAACCTATAGCCTAAATCATCAATACCCACCTGACATCAAGCTCAACAACCCCATGGGAATAACGGCTGTTGACTTTCCAATATTACATTATACTGTAGCTATCTTTTACAAATTATTGGATAGTGATTCTCCATGGATATATAGGTCAATTACACTTAGCTTGAGCTTAATTGCCTTATTCTTTCTTTATAATGCACTTTTAGAAATCAAAAACAGAAATATTGCTTTAACTATATGTTGCTTCCTGATATTACAACCATGTTATGCTTTTTATCAGGATGGCTTTCATGTTTGCTCAACCGCATTTAATGTATTTTTAATTGGATTCAGTTTTCTTTTAAAATATTTTTACAAGAAAAATAATTCTATAAATTTTTACATAGGTATTTTAGTTCTAACATTAGCCGCTTTAATGCGCTTCACCCAGATTATTCCATTAATTGCAATAGCAGGAGCGCTATTTCTGGTTTCTTGTAAGAAGAAAATAATTAACAGAAAAATTCATTTAGTATTATTTGCTATAACTATTGTGTTTGGTTATTTTACTTTTAATAAACATTTAGCTAATACATATGGCTCGGTATTTATAAATACACCTCCACCCCCTCCTACTTTAAAAGAATCATTTTATTACATCTACCAAATAATCAGGATATATGGTA
>JBNKGY010000160.1:0-9562 GCA_050290065.1 Marinilabiliaceae bacterium | reverse complement strand
TTCCAAAACTTCTCCGGGAAGAGGCTGACCTTCAAGCTTTACGCTATCTCCTTTGCGAATAACATTATCTTCTATTACTTTCTTAGCTTTAATCTGCTTTAATGGATTAGTTTTTAATTGTTCCTTCCCACTCCCTTCCTGATGCGTTTCCTCTTTATTTTCACCTTTTTTTAATTGGCGATTTTTAATTTTTTCAATCTCACGCTCTATCTTTCTTTGCTTTTTATCGTCTTTTTTATCAAGCTTTTCTTTAAAACCACTAAGCGCTTCTCTGGCTTTTTTAGTTCTTTCCTTTTCTGCCTGACTTTCTTTAATCTCCCGAATCGTTTTCTCAATTTTTTTATTGGCAGTAGACATTAATTCTTCTGCTTCCTTTTGAGCTGATTCAATTATTCGATCTCTTTCTTTTTTACTTCGTTCCAATTGCTGCAGATATTTGTCATATACCTCATCCAATTGTTTATCCTTTCTACGAATATTATCGCGTTTTTTCTCCCAGTATCTCTTATCTCTGGCAATTTCTCTTAGATGCTTATCAAAATTGATATGGTCTTCTCCAATTTGTGCTTTGGCGTTATCCAATAAATCCTCTGGCAATCCAATTTTTCGAGCTATTTCAAAGGCAAAAGAACTTCCTGGTTGTCCTATTAGCAATTTAAAAAGTGGTTTTATTTGGTGCGTATCGAATTGCATCGCCCCATTCTCAATACCCTCTACTCCAGAAGCGTAATGTTTTAGATTAGTATAATGCGTTGTAATTACACCATTTAACTTCATTGAATTAAATTGCTTAAGTACTGATTCTGCAATGGCTCCTCCTAATGCTGGTTCTGTACCGGTACCAAATTCATCAATAAGAATTAAGGTTTCAGGATTACTATTTTTCAGAAAGTACTTCATATTCAATAAATGTGAACTATAAGTACTTAAGTCGTTTTCAATAGACTGCTGATCTCCAATATCAATAAATATATTTTTATAAACGCCCATGGTACTTCTTTCATCCATTGGAACCAGTAACCCACACTGAAACATATATTGTAATAAACCAACGGTTTGTAAACATACAGATTTACCCCCGGCATTTGGACCTGAGATAAGTACAATTCGTTGTTCTTTATTCAACTGAATAGTTAAAGGAACCACCTCTTTACCTTCGGCAGAATGTTGTAAATATAACAATGGATGCAATGCATCTTCCCAATTCACCTCCGGGTGATTAACCATATTGGGTAAACAAGCATTTATTTGAAGTGCAAACTTAGCCTTTGCTCTGATAAAGTCTATGATTCCCAAAAACTCATAGGAGTATATTAAATCATCGATATATGAACGAATACTGTCTGAAAACGCCATCAGAATTCTTTGCACTTCTCTTCTTTCAGCGTATTCTAACTCTCTGATTTCGTTATTAATTTCTACAATTTCGGTAGGTTCAATAAAAGAAGTTTTACCTGTAGAAGACTCATCATGAATGATGCCATTCAATTTTCTTTTGTTTCCTGCCGGAACAGGTATAACTGCTCTTCCATCACGAATGGCCACATTCGTATCTGCTTCCACTAAACCTTCTTTACGTGCATGACTTAATATAGCAGCCATCTTTCTGGAAACACTTCCTTGTTTTTTTATAATTTCATTTCTGATGCGGGCTAATTCTGAGGAAGCATTATCTTTAATCTTACCAAACTTGTTTAATATTCCATCAATCCTTTCAAAGATATAAGGGTAAACCATTACTTTCGAAGCAATTTCACGAAGAAATGGGTATAAATTTTGTTCCTCTTTAGATTTAAAGAACCTGACAATATCTTTTACTGATATTAACGATCGACGTAAATCAAAAATCTCCCTTTCTTCAAGGAAAAGACCTTCTACTTTAATTCGTTGTAAAGGACCTCGTACATCGATATAATAACTCGTTGGAAAAGAAGACTCTTCAATACATATTCTCTTAAATTCATTTGTTTGATTAACCCATCGATAAATGACATCATGTAATGTTACATAGCGCATTTCATCAACTCGCTCCTTACCCAAAGAGCTTAAACATTGCTCCTTAATCAGCTCACGTACCTTGTTAAAACGTATCTTATCTTCAAAAAATTCTGGATATATCAACTTCTACCGATTTTTAAATATTTCTGCAAAAGTAATAAAAAACAGAACTTGTGTCATTTTTGAATCTGTGAAAACGCTGAATTAATTACTGGAAACCAATATGGATCAATACTGCTGAAATAACAATTAGTGTGGAAATCATTTCAGTAATTTAAACATTCCTCATAATATTGAGACCACAATTAATATTCAATAATATAGAATTGAAACATCAAGAACTATTCAATCTTACCCAAACGCTAATAAATATATAAAACACAAAGAGGAGAAACTTCATTTTGATTTCTGTATTTACCCTCAAATTGATTCCTTCTATAAAAATTTGACAAACAATATGGGGCAAATTTCTTAACTTGATAATCTTTAATATATATAAAGATGTTTACTCCAGAACCACAAAAAGTTTTAATTGTAGATGAATCACAAGCTAACGTTATGGTTTTATGTGATGCATTAAAAGATTACAACTGTATAATTGCAACAAATGGTGAAAAAGCATTAAAAATTGCCCATAGTGATAATAAACCTGATTTAATTTTACTCGACATCATTATGGAAGGAATGGATGGATATGAAGTCTGCTCTAAACTAAAAAAAGACAATAAAACCAGAGATATCCCTGTTATATTTTTAACTGGACAAACAGCTCCGGAATATCTAATTAAGGGATTTAATGTTGGCGCTGTTGACTTCATTACAAAACCCTTTAATATTGATGAACTTACGATCAGAGTATCAACTCAATTAAAGTATAAAAAAACATTAGACGATAATGCTCGCTATTTAAAATCGATTGAAGATATATATGATACAATTACAGATAGCATGTATTATGCACAAAGAATTCAAAATGCAACTTTACCCCATCGAAGTTATCTGGACAAATTAATGAATGATTATTTTGTAATATTTAAACCCAGAGACATTGTAAGTGGAGATTTTTATTTGGCTAATAAAATTCATAATAAATTATTACTTGTGGTTGCAGATTGCACCGGTCATGGCGTTCCAGGAGCTTTAATGAGTATGATGAGTATGGCAATAATAAAGGATATAATTAATGCTGAAAATATTATTGAACCACCTAAAATCTTAAATTTACTTCGAAAAACCATCATATCAACATTCTATGGCGGTGGGGACGAAGTAATTACTGATGGTTTAGATGCTTCAATTGTACAAATTGATTTAAAAACCGGTGAATTAAAATATTCTGGTGCTAATTTACCTATTTACATAATTAGAAACAACGATCTTATTGAAATCAAAGGAGACAGAATGCCTGTTGGTTCGTATCCTAAGCAAGCTCCTTTTTCTCAGCGACGTTATATTGCACAGGAAGGCGACTGTATTTATTTATTCTCTGATGGATTCGCTGACCAATTTGGAGGCAAAGCCAATAGAAAAATGATGCATCGAAATTTCAAAAATACAATTCTAAAGTATCATCATTTAAAAATGGATAAACAGAAAAACAGATTGGAACAATATTTTGCAGATTGGAAAGGGTTTAATGAACAAATAGATGATGTTTTATTAATGGGATACAGATTTACTTATAAAAACAAAGCCTAAGATTCATTTCTTAGACCTGTTATTATATTTCATTAAGCGACGCTATTTGATCTCAACAACAATTGTATTTGATGCTTTATCATGCCAGCCATTTCCTTCATTGCCCAGAAAAGAAAAAGCTTCAAATGGGATAAAACGAACTAATGATCTTAACACAATCACCTTAACACCCGGCTTCTCCCCTTTTTCATCCACAACCTTTGTTTTAGTAATAAACTTAGCAAAAGTTCTACCTGTTAAAGACTCCAATGTCACAAAATAAATCATGCCCACAATTAAAGTCATCAAGTATAATAACGCTCGATTATTACCTAACAAATATAAAGACGAAGGAGCTACAATAGATAAAACTATGCTTATGAATATGGAAAACCCAATAGTGAATAGAAATAAGAAGATTACATCAAGAATATAATTAGCAAACCTTTTTCCTTGACTTGCAATATTTTTGGTAGCTTCATTTTTAAGCCGGCTATTTTCAAACTTTAGTTTTAATTCAGGATCTTCCTGAAAAGACTCACATTCATACTTGAATTCAGCTCTTTTTTCAGTTAATTGGCAGATGATGCCTTGTTTTGAATCAAATGATTGCTTGGTACAGACTTTACAAAATTTAAGTTGTTGTTCTCTTGTCATGAATAATGTTATTAAAGAATTCTCGATAAATCATATGGGTATAAAAAAACGGCGAACTTAATAAAAGTTCGCCGCTATCTCAAAATAAATACTAAATACTGTTCTTTTTAATATTTGCTTGTGCTGCAGCAACCCTTGCAATTGGGACCCTGTATGGAGAACAAGACACATAGTTCATTCCAACAGAATCACAAAATTCAACGGAAGAAGGCTCACCTCCATGTTCACCACAAATACCAACTTTAAGATCCGGTTTAACTGATCTTCCCTTTTGAGTACCCATTTCAACTAACTGACCGACTCCGGTTTGATCTAATACCTGGAAAGGATCATGTTTAAGTATTCCTTTTTCCAAATAAATTGGTAAAAACTTGTTGGCATCATCTCGCGAATATCCAAAGGTCATCTGTGTTAAATCATTAGTTCCAAAGGAAAAGAAATCAGCTACTTCAGCCACCATATCAGCAGTAAGTGCAGCTCTTGGAATCTCAATCATGGTACCTACCAAATATTCAACAGTATCACCCCGTTCGTTAAAAATTTGATTGGCTGTATCATGAATTAATTTAGCTTGCATTTTCAACTCCTCGACTGTTCCGATTAACGGAACCATAATCTCCGGAATTGTATCAATACCTTTTGCCTTTAAATTTAACGCTGCTTCAATAATAGCCCGAGCCTGCATTTCCGTAATTTCAGGATACGTATTACCCAAACGGCAACCTCGATGTCCTAGCATTGGGTTAAATTCTGATAAGTCAGACACTTTTGTTTTTACTTCAGCCAGACTAATGCCCATTTCTGTGGCCATTTCCTGCTGAGCTGCTTCCGTATGGGGAACAAATTCATGTAATGGCGGATCTAATAAGCGTATAGTTACTCCAAATCCTTTCATAGCTTCAAGAATTCCTTCAAAGTCACTGCGCTGGTATGGAAGTAACTTTGCTAATGCAGCACGACGGCCAGCTTCATCAGATGAAAGAATCATCTCTCGAACAGTTTTAATCCTTTCTCCTTCAAAGAACATATGTTCCGTTCTACACAAACCAATACCCTGAGCACCAAAATCGTACGCTACTTTAGCATCTTTTGGTGTATCCGCATTAGTTCTAACACTCATGCGGGTATATTTAGAAGCAAAGTCCATTATAGTGCCAAAATCACCATCTAAATCAGGCTTACGTGTTTTTATTTTTCCGGAATATACTTTACCTGTTGAACCATTTAATGATATCCAATCGCCTTCTTTATAAGTATTTCCATCAATGCGTAGAACCCTTTCTTTATAATCGATTTTTAATGCACCTGCTCCAGATACACAACACTTACCCATTCCTCTTGCAACAACTGCTGCATGTGAAGTCATCCCTCCTCGTGCAGTTAAAATACCTTTTGCCACCAACATACCTTCTAAATCTTCTGGAGACGTTTCAATACGAACAAGAATGGTTTCCGGATATTTTTTTGCTTCATCAGCAAAGAATATTATTTGTCCCGTTGCAGCTCCTGGAGATGCTGGTAACCCTTTAGCTAATTCCTGAGCATTTCCAATGGCTGTTAAATCAAATATAGGGTGTAATAACTCATCCAATTTATTAGGTTCAATGCGCATTAAGGCAAGCTTATCATCAATAATTCCCTCTCGGTATAAGTCCATTGCTATTTTTACCATCGCAGCACCTGTTCGCTTACCGTTTCGGGTTTGTAAAAGCCATAGCTTACTATCCTGAACTGTAAATTCAAGATCTTGCATATCTTTATAATGTGCCTCCAACTTTTCCTGTACTTCATTTAACTGTTTGTAAACAGCCGGCATGGCTTCTTCTAACGAAGGATACATTTCTGCACGATCTTCTTCTAAAACTCCCTGTAACTCTGCCCATCGTAATGACCCTTCCTTTGTAATTTGTTGTGGAGTTCTGATACCAGCTACAACATCCTCTCCCTGTGCATTTATCAAATACTCTCCATTAAATATATTTTCACCCGTCCCAGCATCTCTGGTAAAAGCAACTCCAGTGGCAGAATTATCTCCCATATTTCCAAATACCATTGCCTGAACATTAACTGCAGTACCCCACTCATGAGGAATACCTTCCATTCTACGGTAAATAATTGCTCTTTCGTTATTCCAACTATCAAAAACAGCCATTATAGCACCCCAAAGCTGATCCCATGCACTTTCTGGAAAACCATGACCTGTTTGCTCTTTAACAGCCGCCTTAAATAAAGTAACTAATTCTTTTAAATCATTAACCTCTAAATCTGTATCTAAGTCTACACCTTTTCTTTCTTTAACTTCTTCCATTATCCTTTCAAAAGGATCTATTTCTTCTTTAGATTCAGGTTTCATTCCTAATACAACATCACCATACATCTGAACAAACCTACGATAGGAGTCCCATGCAAAACGTTCATTTCCAGACTTTGCAGCAATTCCAGCTACAGAATCATCATTTAAACCTAAATTAAGAACTGTATCCATCATACCAGGCATTGATGCTCTGGCACCTGATCGTACAGAAACTAAAAGTGGATTTGATTTTTCACCAAATGAAGTACCTGTTAAAGCTTCAATATTTTGTATCGCTGCTTCAACGTCAAGTTTCAACAAGTCAACAACCTGATCTTTGCCCAGATTATTATACTCCGTACATACATCTGTTGTAATAGTGAACCCTGGAGGAACAGGTACACCGATTAAATTCATTTCAGCCAGATTTGCACCTTTACCTCCAAGGAGGTTTTTCATATCTGCCTTCCCTTCCGCTTTTCCGTTTCCGAAGGTATAAACTCTTTTTACAGCCATAATTAAGGAATTTTAAAAGTTAGAAATTGTTGAATTATTGGGATTAATTCATATACTGTGCTAATAAAGGAAAGCATTTTTTTTGAAAATTAAAACAACATAACTCTAAAATAAAATTGATATTGAAAACTATTTTAAAATTTCAGTGTTAATAACAACATAAATTTTCCAATTGTAGATTTTATATAAAATTCACGCACAAGAACATCTATTATTCTATATATCAACACATTATTTACCTCTATATTTTTTTGCGATTATTTGAACAAATTATTCAAGGCGTATTTTTTTCTAATACAATAAACCTTGCATAACATTTTTTCGTATTTTCCCATCAAGGCAAACACATATATATAGATTTATAATATTATGATAGGTAAATATCTAATTTGTTTCGTTTTAATTTTAATAGTATTTATATCACAAGCTCCAGCACAGAAAATTAGCCTGACAAATGATAAGGATGATCAACTAATTACTCAAGCAATACAACTAGAAAATGAAGTTGAAAATATACTTCAAAAGCAAGAGGAATTTAAAAATAATCCAGACAGTATTTTGAATGATTCCCTTTCAATTATAGATATAACATCTCATGATGTTTTGGATAAACTTGCCGAAATAAATGAACTTAAACTTAAATACTACCAAAAAGTATCAATAGCGCTTGATAGTTCTAAAACTAGCACAAACAAGTTTACCGAATTACGCAAAACCATATTAATTAATGGAAAATCTATATTTGAACAGAATTCATTAAAAATTAAAAAAGAACTTGAAAATGAAAACACAGATTTACAATCTGTATTCAATCAAATAAAAGCCAATCAAGAACTTTCTTTTTGTGCACTTAATATTTCGAGGGATATCAATGACCAAAAGAAATCTACACTCAAATACTTTGGCGATCCTATCAACATTAAAAATATTAGCGAACTTTATAAATTAAATTCTGAACAAATGACATTTTTACTCACCTCTACACAAAGTAAAAATGAAAAGAAAGCTAAATCTGAGAAAGTAGTCAAAGGTTACAGTCCTTTTTCAGATGTTTATAAAGAATTTATTGTGTTTGCTGATTCTTTGAGTAAAAGTGAAAATATCAATAAAAAATCGAAGACAAAGACTTCACCAAAGAGTATCAATAATCACCCCACATCATCAAACAGTGCGTCTATAATCAATACAGTATCTAATGATTCTATATATAAAATAGCAATTAAGGATTCATTATTTCCATCTGAACTAATTTCACGTTTTGATAAAGAATCATTAAAACGCTACTGGAAAATATACCAGAATCAATGGTCTGAACCATTAATAGCAGGAAAACAAACAGATAAAATCAATTCAAATTACAATATCAACACTGATTTAGTATCTTCTAAATCAAACAATTCAGAAACAACCATAGACAACAGACCAGATTCAGTTTATAACATATCACCTGATCTCACACAGAATGAAATCATTATTAAGCAAAATCCGGATGCACCTAAAGACGAGATTAATATTCAAAAAGAAGTGGCTGTTACTCAATCTGCAACAATTGTAACTAATGATAATAGTAAAACTGAAGACAATACTATTTACTACTATGTGCAAATAGCTGCGTGTAAATCTCCAATAAATTCAGCATTTTTAAAGACTATTTACAATGGGAAAGAATCAATTATTACCAGACAAGAGGAAGGATGGTACAAATACCAGATAAGTAAAACTACTGATTATGCAAAGGCACAAAAAGAGGCATCAAACCTAGCTATTGAAGGGGCCTTTATTGCGGCTTATAAGCATGATGAAAAGCAAATACTTTGGAAAACATTCAATTCAACGAATTATTTACAAGGAGAAAAGCGCCTAATTTTTGCCATTCAGCTATCAGCAAATAAAAACATAATATCCACAGAAAAAAGGGCCGAATTACAAAAAATAGCTGGTGGTTTTATCAGACAAATTGAAGAAGAAGGATGGTACAAATATCAGTATATAGTAGGATCATCTTATCAGGAGGCAATGTTAAAATGGAAAGAAATTGGAACTGACATCTCCTTTCTTGTTGCCTATTTTGATAATGAAAAAATTGATATGAATGAAGCAATACAAATATATAAGAGAAATAAAACTAACTAATTATGAAAAACATAATACTTCAAAACTTCTTTAAAGTTTTTTTTGCCGTACTTTTTATTGGGCTGACATCATCTTGTGTGAATTTAAAAAAAGTTGAACTTATCCAGGAAAAGTCAATCACAGATTATTCAAGTGAGATACTGAATGCACAACGCGATGCCTATAAAATTAATACCGGTGATCATTTATATGTGAAAATATTCAGTTCTGATGCACAAACCAGCAGGTATTTCCAGTCCGATTTTCCAGAGTTAATGAATTCTTCTTATATATACTTAAACTCATATA
>JBNKGY010000159.1:0-9654 GCA_050290065.1 Marinilabiliaceae bacterium | reverse complement strand
AATTAAAATAACAGGTAAACATAAAGACCATAAATAGCAACTAATCCAAGCCCCTCATATCGATTAATAATCCCTTTTCTTAGAGGTAGGATAACCAATAATGGTAAGGTGACATTTAATATCTTTGAGAGCCATTGTTAACCTCTCCAGATTTTTATTGTATGCACTACCAATATGGAGTATATTGGGATTCGAAGAGCTAAAATCTTTTGGAGTAAAGTGAAAGGCTGGTTTTATAAAATTTCCAATAACTCTAACTTTATTTGGAGAAATTTTAGTGACGTTTAATAACTGTTGTTTTGTAGTTTCAGATACAACAGTAACAATATTTACACATTTTACAGGTAGCGTAATCCAAAAGGTCTTGAGTATCCATTTTGCAATTGGATTTGAAGTGTTGTTTAAAATTCCCAGATCATGAATGGTTAGGATTGTTTTCTTCTTTTTTAATCCAAGAGCAATAAAATTAATATCTCCTGTTATGTGGTTAATGTCTGCTTGGTATTTACGTGCATTTAATAACATTTTAAGACGAGGGAAGAAGCCTTTACTGTACCAAGGAGATATCCAAACAATAGATTTGATATTTTTTTGTAAGTATTTTCTAATGTTATCGAATAGTAGTTCAAGACTATAATGAATTTTTGTTGAACGACGATGATAATATATAATATTCATTTTTATTTTATACGGTAATTATACATTAATATTGAATTGTTTTTTTAGAATCCATAGTAAAGTAAAAACTAAAATAGCAGATTTTACTAAATGGTTAAGAACATCAAGTAATTCGGTTTCCGCTTTAATTACTTGTTGGAAAATCAAAGGAGACCATATTAATAATGTGGGAATAATATTACTTTTTCTTTGTAAAAATAACCAAAACCATCCTACAAATAATCCCCAGAAGAACAAGAAAAAGATACCTCCAAAATAACCATAATTTGCCCATCCTTCTCCAGCTAGACTAATACCCATTGAGGCACCTTCACTTAATTGTAATCCAGAATATTTAGTAAAGTTTTTTCTACCACCAGCAATGGCCTTGTCGGGATTTAAAAAACGAGGAATCAAAGTTGCATAGATAGCTTCAGTAATTGTTGATCCTTTAGCAAATGATTCATTTTTGGGTACATGATTCATTATTTTTGAAATGATCCAGCCTTGATTCAAACGCACATTCAATTCATTTTGGTTACTAGGGTTCAAAATACTACCACTTTGCCATTCGTTTATTGATAAAGTTAAGAATAAACCTAACTCGCTTCCTTGGTAATGCCCCTTCCATGTAAGGTCTCTCACTTTTGGCTTAATGGCTTGTACGGTTATAATTAATAGAGCGCCTATCAGTATAGAAGTTAAACGCACTGTAAATGACATTTTAAATTCGCGACAAATAAAGGTATATGATAGAATGCCCCATAGAAAGAAATCATGAAACATGCCCGTTGCTACAGATGATGCAAGTGTTAAAAGCATAACTCCAATGAATATAGCCCACTTATTTTTGGAAGAGCTAAACATTAGGTATATAAGACCAATGTATTTAACATTGGCTAATAAGTAAAAGACAAAAGCTAATTGCATAGGAAAAAATAGACCAATAAGAGGAACTGTTAATCCTAATATAATTAGATAGTATGGTAAATAAGGGTGTTCATTTGTGATGCGAATTGATCCTAGGGCTACATGATCGATTGGTGTTTTTTTTGTAAAAGAAGAGATACCCAGCTGCATGGCAAAAAGGCATGGGACTACATAGGTCATGTAGGTTTCTTCTGGTACATACATGTGGTATAGGTAATGGGTTTCTGGAGTTATATAATCGATCCAAGGGCCTAATATCCACTGTAAAGCAGCGATTAGTAACATTAATTGAGGTATTGGAACCTCTTCTCCTATTCTGCGTGAAAAATCCAAGGTTAGGTATAGGCAAAAACTTAAACCTATAGCAGTCCAGAAAAATGATCCAGAAATAAGTAAAATTAGAAATAGAAAGAAGGCTAATTTTTTAATGGTTCTTTGTTGCATTGGTTGAATATAGTATATCAAATGAATATTTACAATCGTGCAATTAAGCTAACATTTCAGCCAATAATCTTTTAAAGATTTCTTCATAATGCAAAGCTGTTGGTTGGTAAAATAGTTTTTGACGATTGTATAATGAACTGCTTTTTAATTGTTCCATTTGCTCAAAGCAAATAGGTATTACCTGAGGATATGTGTTGTTGGTAATATATTTTTTAGGCCCTAATAAAGAGTCTGAATACCAAACATCTAAATCACAAACTAAATATTCAAATAGCTTATTTGGTGCATTATAGGTGTAGTTTGTATTGTGTGCCTTGTACAAGATAATGCCAACATTGTATTTACTTAATATTTTGGGTAATTCATTATATTCTATTCCTTTTTGATAAAAGTTAATGGATTCACAGTTTAAGTTATTGAGATAGTATTTGACTTCTTCTGATAGATTGTAGGAATAAATATCAAATTGAACTTGATTCTTTTGTTGTATTACCCAATTGCAGAACTCCTTCAGGTAAGTATGTTCAAAGGAAAGTGAACCAACGTATACTATTTTTATTTTGGAAGGATCAACGTCAGTATATATTTTTTTTGTATTTAATAATATTGTAGCCCATTTTTTTGGTGGATAATTTGGCATAACTCTTAAAGACTCTTTCTTTAATTCAGGATGGTCTTTTAGAAAAAAATGTAGCCGATCTTCATTGGTTTGGCTATTCCAATTGGCATTTGGATATAGCCATTTTTTTTCCAAGCGGTGGAAATATTTTACTAGTTTCATACTATTTACATACCACTCTTTTGGTGAATATTCATGGCTATGAATAAACAACTTGCATTTGCGGTTAAAATATTTAATATATACATATGCAGGCCATGCCGAATACGTTTCGTAATACATTAAAGTATTGGGTTTAAATAATATTAAATGCCATAAACAGCTTAAGTTGAAATGAAGGTATTTATATGCACGAAGGAATGCAGAATTTTTGCTCTTGGGAAAAGGAGAACGATAAATCGAACCGAGGGTATTTAAAAGATTATTTTGTGGAAAAATGTAAGCCTGACGATTCTTTATATTATGACATGAAAAAACTTTAACCTGGCCTAAGTTTTTCAAATCATTGCATAAGGCATAATCCAAGAGGTTAGTTATGGGGGGATAATACTCTATGGGTAAGTAATGTAAGATGGCTATTTTTTTCATGGTTAATTAAGTTTAAATCCCATTTTTATAATTACCTCTCTCAGGATACTTTCGTAATCACGTCCATCATTGTGTACACGCTTCATTCCGTTTTGAGCTAAATTCTTTAGTTCATTGGGATGATTTTGATAATATTTAATTTTATTGATCATCTCTTCTGTTGTGTTATAAAATATAGCTTCATCCTCATTGAAAAAAGCAGTTGTTTCTTTATTCCGTTCTGTGATTAAGGCAGTACCACAAGCTGGAATTTCAAAGGTACGTGTGGTATGAAGTTCTGGTATCCATTTAGATAAGGCACCCCAAGAGAATTGATAAGCGCCTAGTAAGTTTACATATTCTTGACCGTAAACACCCTTGCCAAGGTAGTTTAAGTAGGGATTATTTTTATTTTTTTTGATAAAACCTTCCCATTTGATCCCTGCTATAGAGACTTTAATCTGGCTATCTATTAACAATTGGATGGTTTTTATTCTATTTTTCTCACAATGTCCAATAAATAGTAAGCCTTCTTCTTTGATTTTAGAAGTAGTAAGTGTTTGGTGTAGGTTTTTATCAAAGCCTTGTGTCGTATACAGTACCTGTTTTTCCGTTATATATTGCTTGAAATGTTCCAATTCGAAAGCTTTTGTGGTAATGGCAAAGTTGTATAAAGAAAGAGAGGCTCTGAAATGATGCGATTGATGAAATGTAAAAGCTGGGTCGGGCGTAAAGTGAACTAAGCAGGAGGTTTTTTCTTTTAATAATTTAGTTGTAGCAGAGGTAATAAATACAGCTTTGTCTATCCAAATCAAGTCATAGTGTTCGATTTGTTGATTGTAGATCTCATTAGAAATATATTTGTTTATTCTTCTAATTAAAGGGCCCCGCTTATTTCTAAAAGTGAAGGATCTTGATATACGATGTCCTTTATCAAATGGTATACATGTGTCTATAACAAAGTAATTGGCATTGGGGAATAATGTTTTGATAATCTCACCCCTCATTCGGGAGGTACTTCCAACAGGATATTGTCCAATATATAATATATTCATATTTAAATAGTTGTGTGGAATTATTTTGATGTGATTAGAAGGGCATATCAATTTTGGTTTTCCATGTCAGACTTAATTTACATCATCAAATGATCAATTACTGAACAATAAGCTTGAGGGGAAAATTTTTCTGAAATTGTTAATTGTGCGTTTGAAATAAGTTCATATGGATAATTTTGGTTTACTTTTGATATAATAGTGAGTAATTGTTCTTCCCACCCAGGTTTATATTCAACTGTTAAATTGGCAGTGTCAAAGGCTTTGGTTAATTCACCAATGCCACCACTATTGAAGCCGAACAAGGGTAAACCATGCGCATAACTTTCAAAGCAAATACGGCCAAGGGGCTCAAAACGGTTTAAGTGTAAAACAGCATCTATGGAGTTGTAAATAGTGCTAGTGTTGTCTATAAAACCACAAAAGATGCATTTAGAATAGTTAAAGGTTTCAATTTTTGCCAAAAAATCTTTTACCTCTTTCAATTTATTTTCTACATGACCATAAAAGCGAAATTCAAATTCCAATTGTTTCTTCTCTGCATAACTGATAAAAGATTGTATTTCTTTTAGTCCCTTGGAGTTGGTTACTCTTCCAATAATTCCTAGTCGTTTAATAGGGATGGGCTCTCTTTTTTTTTGAGCAGCTAATTTATTACAAAGGTAAGGGTCGTACAGTCTTATTGTTTTGTGTTGAGGGTTTTTTATTAAGCTTTTAATGTAATCCGACACAACTATTAATGTGATGTTTGAGCGAGGTATACCAAGACGTGATTCTGTTGCATCTTCACTGATGCGTATATGTACAATAAAGTTTCGCTTTTTAAAAATACGTGCTAGAAGGTGAATGTATTTTACATGTGCAGCTTCGTTTAGGTAGAGGTGATGGTATTTAAAAAGCAATCCAATAAATACTTGTAGATACAAGCAGATTAGAGAGCTATAGTCTTTAATGTAGTGCTTGTTTTGTTTTTTTAGCTTAGGTTCGAACACACTTTCTTTTGGAACGTACACAGTATGACAGAGTAGTGTATTCTCTAAATAATCGAATAACACTTGTTCACTACCATAAAAATTACCGGAAGGGCTTATGATGATTGATTTGTTCGGTATTTTTTTTTGTTTGTTAAGAGGCTTATAATACATGGATTTAGATTTATACAGAACTATTAAATATCTACTTGTGTTGTTCAGTTGTAGATTTATAAGGGTGAATTTTTATTTAAATTGAGTAGTATGATTAAACTCAAGTATTATATTGGGCATATAGGTATTTTTTGTCTGTTATAAATGTGCTTTATGTTAATAGTTTTTTTTCATTGAGCAATAATTAAGTGATAAGAAATCCGCTTAAACTGAAAGACAAGTCAATGCTATAGCCAAGTATTTTGTTTTGAGAAGAATTCCTTTGTTGTAAGCCAAATAAATTAAATGATTGGCTTATGCCAAATGATTACAATTAATGTAGTCATTGCTCTAATGCCATTTAAGTCAGGGGATATACGGTTTTGTCTTATTTTATATATAGTTTTTTTCTTTTGGTGGAAAATCGATTTCTATGTTCCCATAATTAGCCGCTTCAATTGAAAATGACGAATGTGCTGAACCGATTATTTTCTTTGTTTTGGATAAACATATAAAATCAACCAGAGCATCAGTCATGCCATCAATTGTATGGCGCTTATAATTAATTTGCCTTGTAATAATTTTATCTCCAAATAATTTTATCAGTTGCGACTTAACATCTTCTTCATCGGTTGAGATATAAAAGTTTGAGAGCGGGTCTAGCGCTATTTCTGATTTAATTCTATCTGCAAAATACGAAAGAGGTCCAGCCTTAATGGCGGCCAGATTATCGGTTCCTCTTATGTGGATGCCAATGGTGTTTTTAGAGAATTGATTCGTTGAATGTGAAACCTTCTTTAATATGCTATTTGTGGGTGTAAATAGTTTTGAGATATTTATTGTTGAGTTAAAACGCTCACATGTTTCAATATAAATTTTTTTGTAGTCGTTAGGTATGCTAACCGATTTTTTATCAATATATATTATGTGATGAAAGAAATTATTCAATAGTGCTTTGTCAAATATATAAGCACGGTATGATTCAACAATTTTTTTAATGAATTTTGCTTTTAATTGAAAGGGGGATGGATAAGCATAAATATCAAATATGGTAAAGTTTTTAATCTTAAACTTATTTGTGGGTTTAAACAATACATTGAATGGACAATTTAAATCATTGTTTCTTAACCAAATCACCTTAAGTTTTTTGTTATGTGCCTTACTTAATGAATAAGCAGAATCTACGGCTCTCATCCTATTTGCTAATCCACCTTCTGGGACGATTGTTATCATTTTAAAGGTTTAATATTTTTTTTATAATTAATACTTGTTTAAATCCCAATGCCTTTGATAACCTTATAAATTGTTTGCCGCCAATAGGCCACATTTTCCCGACGTTTAAATCTTTAAATTCTTGTTCTGCAAGTTTTGCAAGTTCCGGAAATTTTGAATGGTAGAGGTATATGAAATTCAGAAAGTTGTTGGCCAAGGCTTTTCGAAGTGAAAGTGAAGAGTTTATATTAGAGCAATGTTTAGCATACAATTGGTAGGTTAGCAATTCTGAGTGTATTGCCTCTATGCTTTTCGTTTGACTTAAACTGTTTTTCATGTATGATCGGTAATATGCTTTACTTTCCTTTACAAACCTAATAGTTTTTGCTTTGAGTAAAACCCGGCAAAAGAATTCACCATCATCATTTAATGATATATCTGTATTCCAAGATCCAGTTTCTTTTATTATTTGACTAGGTATTAACCAGCTGTGTAATGCACCCATTCCCTTTCCATTCCATGAGTCTATAAGCCAATTTATAGGATTTTCATAATCTTTATTTATTTCTTGTTGTTCCCAACATACATCATTAATTGTATCAGAAAATCTTCCCCAATAACCGCTAGCCACTGTTTTATTGCTTGTTTTAGCTAATTGGTCGATTTGAAATTTTATTTTTTGAGGATGTAGTAAATCGTCGGCATCTAAGTATTGAATGTAATCACCAGTAGCATGTTCAAAGGCCTTATTTCTGGCAGCAGCTGCCCCTTGATTAATTTGTGAGAATACCTTAACCCCAATTTTTTCATATTGTTTTGCTATTTGACAAGTGTCATCAGATGAACCATCATCAACAATTATAACCTCAATATTCTCATACGTTTGATTTAATACAGATTTTATGGTTTCCTTAATGTATTCTTGACAGTTATAGGCTGGTATTAGTACGGATACTTTCATTAGTTACATAAATATAAGTCATGCAATTAATCGATAATTTATCAATTTGATTGTTGCATTGCTTTTAGATTTTCGATACAATATGAGTTGCTATTAAGTATTTTTGATATTTTATTAGAGAATATAATGGCACCATTTTTATTTAAATGTTGATAATCATAGTACATGTTGTCATTTAACCCTTCTATCTTATTCATGTAAAAATCATAATATTTGATGGTGCTATATTTGTTCAATAATGAGTCCATTTTGTTCGAATAACTACGTTCGGCATCATCGATAAACGTATTTTTTGTGACTTTTGCCCAATATGGACTTATAGGAGGCTGATAAATAATAAAATAAGAATTCATTTTACTCATTTCGGTAATCACTTCTTTTAATATATTCCAACGTATCCCATCATTTGAGATGTTTTTATACCAAGAATGTTTTGCTTGATATTTCTTTATTTTCATTTCATTATCAAATTGCTTGATTTTTCCACTTTCTTCATGAAATCCAAGTTTATTAATAATATTTTGGTCATAATCTTTTAAATCTGAATTGAAGCAATTTGATAATGTATGTTTTGTCAGGTCTAAATACATGAAAAAAAGTTCAGGTAGATTATCTTTATATAATATATACCGTTTTTTAAGTGTCAATTTTTGAAAACACTTAAGAGAAACGTAACCCTTATCAATAGCTCCATCGTTTATTTGAAAACTACTTGCACTAATGACGAATATGAGCTTTGAACATTGATAATGTTTTTTTATAGCATAAAAGGTAGAGATGATATCGCCAGAAATAACTGCAATATTTATAACATTGTAGTGCGTACTGTCTGTGATTAATTGAGGAATGAGTTGGTACTCTGCTCTTGAGTCACCGGCTATTATAATGTTTGCTTTTGAATCATCTATTGGAAGCTGTGCTATTTTGCTTTTTATGTCGTCGTTCAAACAATCATCTTCCAATATGACGTTAGAGGTGCTGTGCAGGATAATAAATATTAATAGAGGTATGCCTGAAAATAATAGACAACTATATATGAATTTTTTCATGTGTTAAAATTGGAAATAGATAAAGTCTTGGTCGTTGCCATTAAACCAAATGATGAGTATGATTATGCTATAATAAAATAAATATTTTAATGTTTTTGGCCATTTATCATCAATGCTTTTAATTGCAAATGATTGCTCGCGACCAATCCATTCAAATAGGACAAATAGAATCAGTAAACTTGCTAATTTGAATGGGTGAACAGGCATGCTAATAAAATCTGATCCTTGAGGGAGGGTTAAAAGTGTTTTCGAAAAGATCCTTGAAATATATTGTATTGCATGGTTTAAATTATCAGCTCTAAAAAAAATCCAAGCAAATATTGTTAAACAAAAAGTAATTAAAATACTACCAATTTCTCTTAAAGAAGGGAATCGTTTTCCGCTTGCTACAGTATCTAAATATTTTCGATTGTTTCCAGTTAAAAGTAAGGGAATAAAATAGATGGCATTTATTAAGCCCCAAATGATGAATGTCCAGTTTGCACCGTGCCAAAAACCACTAATAATAAAAATGACCAATGTATTTCGGATGGCCATATACTTATTTACACGACTGCCTCCCAAGGGAATGTAAAGGTAATCTCTGAACCAGGTTGTTAGAGAAATGTGCCAACGTCTCCAAAACTCAGCCACATTGCGTGAAAAATATGGAAACGCGAAGTTTTGCATTAAATCGAAGCCAAAAAGTTTTGCTGTACCAATTGCAATATCAGAATAACCAGAGAAGTCACCATAAATTTGAAAAGCAAAAAAGATAGCACCTAAAACTAAAGTACTTCCCGAAAAATCAAGAGAATTATTAAATATCAAGTTTGCATATTCAGCGCAATTATCAGCAATAACAATTTTCTTAAATAATCCCCAGAGTATTTGGCGCATACCCATTGTTGCCAGAGTGTAGTCAAATGTTCTTTTTTTATAAAACTGGGGAAGCAAATTAGTGGCTCTTTCAATAGGACCTGCCACTAATTGGGGGAAAAAGCTCACGAAGGCCGAAAATGCAATGAAGTCTTTTGTAGGCTCTAATTTCCTACGGTAT
>JBNKGY010000158.1:0-9707 GCA_050290065.1 Marinilabiliaceae bacterium | reverse complement strand
GATGCTAGAAGGCATACATTGAAAATGCCATTAGGCCTTTGGCGTTGGGGAGAAAAAATTATTTGTTTGCAGGTTCGCATAATGCAGCCCAGAACGCAGCCATGTTCTACTCGTTCTTTGCAACTTGTAAAGTAGCTGATGTTAATCCGCTGGCATGGCTTACCGATGTCCTCAACCGCATACCCGATCATAAGGCTAACAAACTCCAGCAACTCTTACCTTATAACTGGAAACAATCTCCGCATCAATAACAAAAATATAATCAATAACAAAAATTTTCAAGGTGTATGCAGCCGGAGGGTTACGAACATAGGATGTTTTCATTTATATCGAAAAATTGGGAGGGGGTGCCATTGCAAACATATGAAGTGGCAATGAATTATATTGAATCCACAAACACCGCCAAGGGACTGGCTATAAAAGCATTTTTAAATCAGAAGGAATATCAGGCCGGCAAAACATTTGATAAATTGGAAGTCGAAAACTCCATCAAAATTAAAAGAGAGGAGATCTTACCTCAATGGAATTATTCAATATTATCATAAGTTTTATCTCAAAGAATTCCAATTAATTTTTGAGCAGTGCCTTAGGAGCATACAATTTCATTAAGAGAACAAGATACAAAGAAACCGGGACAAAAAACCTATTTGCAGAAGAATTTCGTTTAGAAAAAATAAGCAAACATGGTGATCCACTAGAACGTTTAAACAAGATTATTAATTGGGAGGTGTTTTCCCCAACGCTGCAAAGTATTGAAAATAAAGAACCTAAGAATAATGCAGGAGCAAAGCCCTACTCACCTTTATTAATGTTTAAGATACTAATATTACAACGATATTATAACCTAAGCGACAGTCAAATAGAATACCAAATACTTGACAGGTTAAGCTTCTGTCGTTTTTTAGGCTTGACTCTTTCGGACAGTGTACCTGATGAAAAGACCGTATGGGATTTTAGGGAACGAATTACCAATCAAGGACTTGATGCAAAACTATTTGCTGTATTTCATGACAAATTGGAAGAAAACGACCTGATAGTGCATGAAGGAAAAATCATTGATGCTAGTTTTGTTGAGATGCCACGTCAACGTAACAAAAGGGAAGAAAACAAGCATATCAAAGAAACTGGAACTGCACCCGATACTTGGGACGAAAGCTCAAACAAAAAACGTCAGAAAGATATTGATGCAAGGTGGACTAAAAAGAACAATGAGAATCATTACGGGTATAAAAATCACGTAAAAGTTGATAATAAACATAAATTCATTGACACTCAGCATACAACAGATGCTTCTGTACATGATTCTCAAGTATTGGATAACTTATTGGATCAAGACAAAGACAATGGTTGCGATCTATGGGCTGATAGTGCTTATGGTGGTGAAAAACAAGAAAAAATGATAAAGAAATACCGCATGAATAATAAAGTTCATCAGAAAGGTACACGCAATAACCCATTAACAGAAGCTCAAAAAAAATCAAACCGTCAGAAGTCAAAAACAAGGGCGAGGGTTGAGCATGTGTTTGGGTTTATTGAAGGGAGCATGAACCGTTTGCAATTAAACTGTATAGGTTACAAACGAACGGCAGCATTAGTTAGCCTTATTAATCTGACTTACAATCTGTTCAGATATGAACAAATAGCAAGGTTACATGGGATTACTATGTCAAATTTTTAATATAGCAAGAACTATGTAATTGATATATAGTTAGTTGTGAAATGAACCGAAAAGAAAACCAATATAAATTTTAATATTGGATAAGAACGATTATTTCAAAAACTAATTTTTAGAGGTTACCTAATGTAAAATTCCAAAGAAGTTGCGTTGCTGAAAAGTCATTTAAAAACAATGGATTACATAAAACACTAAGCTTATAATGTATGAAATTTTCATTAAATTGTCAAATATTTTCACCATTATTTTGAAAAAAAAAAAATAACGTTTATATTTGGTGGAGTTATTTGAACTTATTTGATGGAGTTTTGTTATAAACAACTTTTCTTTTTGAGGTCAAAATAACCATAAAAGCATTCATTTTTAGAGAAATAAAAACGTTTTGTCAAATGCAGGCTTGCTAATTGACCAAGCGAAGCTTTATACAGTGGTTAACTCAACAAATACCAAGTTATGACTGAAACACCTAAACTGCAATCCTATACAAATTTTGAAAAAGACGTATTAGAGCCAGAGTCGAAAAAGAACTGGTATGTTTTTTATACCGCACCAAGAGCTGAAAAAGTAATCCAACAAGAATTGGATTTTCGAGGCTATGAGGTATTTCTTCCCATCACAAAAACATTGCGTGTTTGGAAAAATCGCCAAAAGAAAATGGTTGATTAGGTTCTCTTTCCAAGCTATATATTTGTCAACACCGAAGAAAGTTATCTACATAAAATTTGCCAGACATCAAAAGTCATGACTTTCATCCATTGTGGTGGCAAACCTTCAAAAATTAACTTTAAGTGTATTGAAGGCATTAAGCGGATGTTATGCTAAGAACAAGAAATTAGCGTTGAATCAAATTTTACCGAAGGCGAAAACGTCCGAATCATATATGGCCCGTTAGCAGGTTATGAAGGTATTCTTGTCAAGCAAAAATCTAAAACTCGATTCGGCATTCAGTTGAAAGAAATTAATCAGGCGGTGTTTATTGATGTTTGTACGAGTGTGGTGGAGAAGAAAACGGTTTTGGCAGTTTAGATTCCCAAAATAAATCTATGTAAGCATGATTTCTGTTGAACAAGATTTAAAGGATAAAACCCGAATTATTGCGGATTTCCCTAAGAAAGGTATATCCTTTAAAGATATAACACCTCTTTTATTAGATCCATATAGTTTTAATGAAGTAGCTACCTCATTTGAGGAATACTACATTAATCTTAATATCACAAAAATTTGTGGGATTGAATCAAGAGGCTTTCTTCTTGGGAGTGTTTTAGCTAATAAATTAAATGCCGGGTTTGTCCCTATTCGCAAAGCTGGTAAGTTGCCTTATGAAACTTATGCTACAGAATATGAACTGGAATATGGAACAGATATCATTGAAATACATAAAGATGCTATTAAAGAAAATGATATTGTCCTAATTCACGATGATTTGTTAGCTACTGGCGGTACTATGAATGCAGCTATTAAACTGATTAATGGGTTTTTTAGACCAAAAAAAGTTTATGTCAGTTTCATTATAGAGTTATCGGAATTAGGAGGCCGAAAAAAACTTCCTGTATCTAATGATAATATTTTCTCTCTACTTCAGTATTAACCGTTAAGAATTACACTTTGAAACTTGATAAATTAGGTTTTGTTTTTGCTATGGAAGCAGAAGCACAGTTGTTCATTGATGAATTAAACCTTACAAAAATTAATCAGATTCATTCTGTGAAAATTTTTAGCGATAAGCATGAAAAGATATTTGTTTCTGTAAATGGTAAATGCAAAAAAACAGGTGTAGATCATATTGGAACCAACGGTGCATTGTTAAATACTTATATTTTAAACGAAACTATTAATCCTAACATCATTATTAATGCAGGAACAGCCGGTGGGTTTCGTAGAATGGGGGCAGAAATAGGTGATGTTTATTTTGCAAGCGACTTGGCTGTTTTTCATGACAGAAGAATTCCATTACCTGTATTTGATGAATATGGGATTGGTCGATATCCATTATTTGATAATTATAATTTAGCCGAGAAGCTTCATTTAAAAAAAGGAATAATCTCAACGGGTAATTCTTTAGACTATACTTCAAGCGAGTTGAATTTTTTCAAAAACAACAATGTTTCTCTTAAAGACATGGAGGCAGCAACAATTGCTTGGATTTGCGAAGAGATAGAGAAACCTTTTATCGCAATAAAGTCCGTAACTGATATTGTAGATGGTGAAGTTGAATCAGCATTAGAATTTGAAAAGAATTTCGAGTTAGCAGTAAAAAACTTAACCTCAAAAATTATAGACTTAGTAGAAATAACGAAAAATTAAACAAAATGGCATATTTATTTACATCAGAGTCCGTTTCAGAAGACACCCGGATAAAGTCTCCGACCAAATTTCAGATGCAATTTTGGATAATTATTTAGCTTTCGATCCACAGGCAAAGGTTGCAGTTGAAACCTTGGTAACGACGGATAATGTAGTGAATGTCGGAGAGGTAAAAGCATCCGAAAGTATTGATGAAATTCCCATCTGATAAGTCTTGCGGGATTTTTTACGTAAATTATGGGGAGATGGTCAAATCTTTTTGTAATAACCCAAAAAGAATGGATATTTGTTATGGTTACAAAAAAGGTGAATGTTGGAATTGATTAAGTATACTCAAAAACTCCAATTAACAAAGTTGTTTTTATTCATTTTTCATTTGTCGTAAGCGCTTTAGCTAATTGATTAAGCGAAACTATAAAAACTCTTGTTCAACTGCTTTACCCAAATTACGAACAGATATTATTTTATTACAAAAAATAATCCAATTAGATTAATTGGCAATACGTCATTACATCATTCTTTGATTAATTTTCTGATAATATCTTATCTGCGCCTTTTAGGTTTACACTCACATTACAACCAATACAATTTAATTATTCGAATATTATTAAATTTTTAAAATACTATGTTATCTACTAAAGATCTGACTAAGGTTTATGATGAAAATATAAAGGCCGTCAATAACTTAAATATTTCGATTGATAAAGGTGAAATATATTCGTTATTGGGCGCCAATGGAGCAGGTAAAACAACAACACTTAATTTACTTCTTAACTTTTTACTACCAACAGAAGGAGATATTTTTATCAATGAAAAAAGTCTAAATAAGGATCCGTTACTTGCCAAAAAACATTTAGGTTTTGTTTCTGAGAATGTGATGCTATATGGCAACTTCAACGCAATTCAGAATTTGGATTACTTTTCACAATTTTCAGGAAAGACTGAGTATTCACGTGAATATTACATAGATCTATTAAATAAAGTTGGTTTACCAGAAAACGCTCATACTCGCAGAGTAAAAACATATTCAAAAGGTATGCGTCAGAAATGCGGAATTGCAATAGCAATAGCAAAAGATGCCGATTGCATATTATTAGATGAACCTACTTCAGGATTAGATCCTAAAAGTGCTAAAGAGTTTTTAAATATTCTATTGGAGTTAAAAGATGGGGGAAAATCGATACTAATGACTTCTCATGATATATTTCGGTCAAAGGAAGTTTCTGATAGAATTGGGATAATGAATAAAGGAGAATTAGTCCTCGAACTAAATGCTGCACAATTGAAAACGTCCGATCTAGAAAATGCATACTTAGAAATTGCAAAAAATCAATAATCATGCTTAAAGCTTTAATAAAGAAAGAAGTACACAACAATCTACTTAGTTCAAAATTCATATATACTTTCTTATTGTGTTCCCTAATGATTCTGTTTTCTGTCATTTTAGGAATAAACAGATATCAGGCTGATATGGAGGAGTATTATGCATCAATTGCAATTAATAAAGCAAATTTAGATGCACAACCTGACTATCCGACATTAGCTTCACTTGGTTTAAAAGTGTCAAGGCCACCATCAGTACTTAGTATAATAGTTTCAGGTATTGATGATTATATGGGAAAAAGCTCGAAAGTAACAATAGCTATTGATCCAGTTCTTGAAGAGTCGAGGGTTAGCGATAGTCCCATTATTGCAGTATTTGGAAACCTCGATTTAACATATATTGTTTCAGTAATTCTTAGCTTGTTTGCACTACTGTTTACATACGATGCTATCATAGGAGAAAAAGAAAATGGTACATTAAAACTGTTATTAGCACATGGTGTAACAAGGGATAAACTAATATTTGGTAAAATAATTGGTGGTTACCTTAGTATTGTAATATCATTAACAATTCCATTATTAATTACGTTAATTATATTTTCGATAAGTCCAAGAATAGAGTTAAATTCAGAAGATTGGATTAGAATTTGTGTTATCTACTTGTTCTATTATTTATATATCTCAGTATTTTTCTTTTTAGGTTTATTTATCTCATCAAAAGCAACTTCCTCTTCTGCAAGTTTATTTATTCTACTTTTTATTTGGGTCTTTTTTGTAGTACTTGTACCTAGAATATCTATTTCAACAATAAACCAAGCTATTAAAGTTCCAACCCAGCATGAAATTGCAGTACAGAAAGAAGCATTTCTTCAAGAAATTCAAGGCAATGTGCCAAATATAATGAACGAGTGGTTTGATGCAAACAAAGAATTGCAGCTTACCAATCCGAATGAATATAACGCTAAGTACAAAGAATTCTTAGAAGAAACCCAAAATCAATTAGCTGCAAAAATTGATAAGAAAAACAAAGAGTTAGAAGATGAATATCAGGTATTAAAATCTTACCAAACAAATGTGTCGTCAAGATTTTCAAAAATCTCTCCTACTTCTTGTTTAATCTTTTCAACTATGAGATTAGCAGGAACAGGGATTACAGATTATAATAACTATTTGCAAGCAATAAAGGCGTATAAACCAGATTATACCAAATGGATAAATACTAAAGTTATGAGAAACCTCAATACAATAAATTTATCCATTGTTAAAACTGATGATATGCCAAAGTTTCAAAATTCTTCTGAAAAGCTGGATAATTCATTAACAGGTGTTATGCTCGATTTTACCATAATAATTGTATATAGTATTCTATTATTTATCGCTTCATATATAACATTTCATCGAAGTGAAGTTTGATTTCACAACTAGGAAAAATTACAAGAATGAATTTTAAGGACGACTACAGTTTACAATATTCTGGAAAGGGTATTAAGGTAGCAGTAATTGATAGTGGTTATACTGAACATGATAAAGCTGTTAACATCGGTGACGGAATTAATCTTGCTTCACAAAAAGATTTGTCAACTGCTAATAATGGTCCAAATAAAGATTTTAGAGATAATATTGGGCATGGTAACGCATGTATCGGAATTATTAGCAAGAAAGTACCTAATGCTTTAATATACCCAGTAAAAATATTCGATAAAGAACTTGTTTCTAACATGAACACCTTAATAGAGGCTATTAAGTGGTGCATTGCAAAACAGGTTAATATTATAAATCTGAGCTTAGGAATAGAGAATGTAAGCGATCCAACTGAATTAGAAAAAGTTTGTATCGACGCCAAAAATAAAGGGATAATAATTGTTGCTGCAAACTCAAATAACGGAACACTAAGTATTCCGGCAAGTTTTAAGACTTGTATTGGTGTTGATGCTGGAATAATTAAAGGCAACTATAACTATTACTTTGAAAAAGACGCTACAGTTCAAATAATAGCTAAAGGAGATAGACAAAGGGTTAATTGGATAAATGGAAAGAAGGCATTTATAGGAGGTACAAGTTTTGCAGCACCTCATATAACATGCAATTTAGCCTTAATACTAGAAAAAAATCCCAAGATAAATCACGAAACTCTTCTTGATATTCTCAATACTTATTCTCTTAAGGAAAAACCAGAAATATTTGATCCAAATATTATTAAATCAGTTTACGGTCAAAATGCCCAGTCAGGTAAGAAATTTTCAGAATTGGTAGACGAAAATAGTGCATGTTGGATCAAACAAGCCGTTATTTTTCCTTTTAACAAAGAAATGCATTCTCTTATAAGATTTAATGAGCTATTGCCTTTTACAATACAAGGAGTTGTAGACATGGTAGGAAAAGGCAGTATTGGCAAGGATAGTGGGAAATTTATTGGTCATAAAGAAAATGGTGTAATTGTACAAAAGAACATTGAAGACTGTGAGGGTGATTATGATACCATTATTCTAGGATATTTAGATAAAATTTCAGTAATTAAAAAAACTGATTACATGGAGAAAATGCTTCGTTTAGCGTTAGATCTTAACAAAAACATTTATAGTTTAACTCCAATAGATGAAAACAAGTACCCAGATATTATTAAAAAGTTTAGAGCTCAAAATTTAAAGTTTGCATCACCAGTTGTAAATATGGATCAGTATTTGAGCATAACTAATAATTTTAATAAAAAAGCAAAAATAAAAACCCCCGTTGTAGGTTTTTTCGGAACCAGTTCCCACCAAGGTAAATTCACAGCACAGTTAGCTATTCGAAAAGAGTTGACAAATATAGGTTATAAGGTTGGTCAAATTGGAACTGAACATCAGTCATGGCTATTTGATTTTGAATATTGTTTCCCTTCCGGATATGATAGCGAAACTAATATAAAGGTTCCCATGCATTTGCATATTCCTTTATTACAAAGTACGATGGTTGGATTGGATAATAGTGAGAACGATATAATAATTGTTGGTGGGCAGTCGGGTACGATTCCTTACAGTTATCTTGAGAAAACAGATCTTTACACCTTACCGAATATAATACTTCTAATGGCAACAGTTCCAGATGCTGTTGTATTAACTATTAATAGCTTAGACGAAATAAAATATATTAGAGACACAATTAATGTTATTGAAGGATTGTGTAAGGCAAAAGTGATTTTATTTACAATAAGCTCCTTGAAAAAAGAAATTATTAGTAATTACGGTAGAATTAAGGTCGTTCATCAAGAACATACTGAAGATGAAATTTCTGCAATTAAAGAAAAAATCCGGAATGAATTTTCAATACCTATTGTTACCGTTACAAAAGATGAAGACAGGAGTATGATGGCGGAAGTTATAATAAATTATTTCTCAAAGAATTAGATAGTAAATGGAAGATATAAAATACAAAATTAAGGAAATTATTGTTGAGTGTTTAGAACTTGATATTGAAGTTGAGGATATTGAAGATAACGAAGAGCTTTTTGGAGGTCTTATCGGAATTGATTCAATATCAACAATGATGATTATTGATGAATTAGAATCAGAGTTCGATATCGAAGTTTTAGACGATGATATATCAGCTGAGTTGTTTGAGTCTGTGAATAGTTTACATAAGTATGTCAATTCTAAATTATTGCCTCTTATATGAGTAATATATTATTGGTATCTCCCCCTGGCAGTGTTGGCGAGAGGCTCTACTCCATGGTAGAAGTAGGTTCATTATCCGCAGTATTTAAAGAGGCAGGTTTTAATACAAATATTTTTGACGGATATTATTTTGAAAATCCTAATGCAGTAGACTCGCACATCAATAAAGAAACACTCCTTATAGTTATTGTTCTGCAATGGGAACATCAGGCATTTATACCTTGGCTAATCAATATTATCTCTAGAATTTCTAAACATAAGGATATTCATTTAACTCTTATGGGTAGAGGTGCTACTACACTACGCACAGATTTATATAAATTTTATAATGATAAAATTCAGTCAATAATATTAGGAGATAATGTGCAAGTTCTTTTGGAGCTCGCCAAAAACTTAACAAATAAAAATAAGTTATCTGAAATAAAGGGATTAATGCATACCGATGATGGTAAATTAACCGTTAATAAGCCCGAAGATTCAAAAATAAATCTTGATCAGCTTCCTTTTTCTGATAGAAAATATCTTTCTGATAAGAAAGCCTACCCCATAGTACCATTCCTTTCAAGTAAGACTTGTTATGGCAAATGCAACTTTTGTATCAATAAAGTTTTTAGAGATATAAATGGAAATAATGCTAGCTATATAGCTATGTCATCTTATAGAGTAGTAGATGAGATAGAGCATATAAACAAGAAATATGGAACTACATCATTTTGTTTTGTTGATAATAACTTTTTCGTAGATGGGCAACT
>JBNKGY010000157.1:0-9746 GCA_050290065.1 Marinilabiliaceae bacterium | reverse complement strand
CCGGTTAAGAGATTAACTGCTGCATTGGACGACAAATATAGGGAGAGAATATTAAATTGTTAAAAGCGATTTCCCTGTTTCCGTAGGCCCTGAACCATTCGTTATTTTTATTTTGATATTCATATTCAAATCGAACTGCTATTCTGTTATCAGAAAAAGCCCAAAGCTCTTTTTTTAGTTTATAGTTGAGTTCATTCCCCCACTTTTTTGCTAAAAATTCAACAACGGCTTGTCGTCCATTGATAAACTGATTTCTATTTCTCCATTCTGTGTCAATAGTATATGCATGGGATACTTTTTCTGGATTTCTACTATTCCAGGCGTCCTCTGCCATTTGCACTTTTTGTAAAGCCGTTTCCTTTGTAAAAGGTGGTATTGGATATTTCTTCTCCATTGTTTTTTTATATGTTTGTTTTTTTGATTGATGATGCTGAATTTTCTTCAATAAAATTGATGATTATTTGAGCAAACTACTTGTTCAAGAAGTATTATAATTTGTTCAATAAATAGTTGAAAAAATAAGCAAACCTTTGATTTAAGGTTTGCTTTTGTAACTTACAAACGGGTGTCTTTTTACTTCTTAGTTTGCAATAACGGAGCTACTTCATAATTTAATAAGAAAATCAAAGGAACAGCATATACCATATGACGTAATAAGGTTATTACCGGCATCATTGGCGACATGTCTAATCCAGCAACACCTGCACCCAATAACGGAAGCATAAACAACCATACTAAAGCTACCGTTTCTCCTGCTACAAAAATTAATGGTCTTACCCAATTTGGACCCCAAAGGGAGGGTGCAATTCCCGCATAAAGTACTGCTAATAAAATTCCATTTGAATAATGTCCTACTACGCCATAGGCTAAACCCAGACCAGTTTTAGCACCTAAAATACCTGGAATGTCCCACCATTCTCCTGTAAATACCAATCCTACTAAATCAAATAGGATGGTTCCTATAATTCCTGCAATTATTGCATTTTTCCAATTTATTGTTTTCATAATTTGATATATTATTGAATTGTTTTTAATTCTAATTCTGGTGCTAAAGGAAAATCTATTGCTACCTTGGTGATATTATGTAAATAGTTCATCACAACTTTATCGGCAATTAGTAATAGTAAATCCACTAAACTTCCTTTAGTATAGCCTTGGTTAAAAAAATTGTTTAACTCTTTTTCAACCTTGTTTCCTTTAGATTCTGTAATGGCTTTGGTTAATTTTGCCAACGCATCTAATTTCTTATCCCAATCTGAAAAACTGGCTCTTATCTGAAGGATTTGGTCTTCTGTAAAACCATTCATTTTAGCAACTGTAGTGTGTGCTGCTTGACAATAATGACAACCATTTATTTGACTTACAACCAAGTTAACCACCTCTTTTTCTCTTTTTGTAAACGAGGTTTTTGCATTTTGGAACTGTAAGTAATTTGAAAGTGCTGTATCAGAATATGCAATGGTTGCATATAAATTAGGCACCATGCCAATGGCATTTGTTAAATTATCAAATATTGCTTTGTTGTTTTCAGATACATCTCCTCTGGTGGGAACTTTAAAATTTGTCATATTTACATTGTTTTTAATGATACTTTATTTTAACAATGCAAAGATGCGATGGTAATGGAGATGTTTGTTAGGTAGAATTTCCTGACTTGTTGGCAATATTGCCTATGTGAACTGTTCTCTATAATTGGAAGGAGAAACACCTTCTAAATTTTTAAAAAATCTGCTAAAAGCTTGTACATCTTCAAACCCAATTTCAAAAGCAATTTCTTGAATTTGTCTTTCGGAGTACTGTAATAGTCTTTTGGCCTCAAGACTTCTTCTTTCCTGGATATATTGTAATGCTGTTTTAGACCCTAGTTTAGAAAAAAGATTAGAAATTGTTTTGGGAGATTTGTTGAGAATTTCAGCGTAATCTGCTACACTAAATTTCGTTTTGAAATGTTGTTCTACTAAAAAATTAAATTCTCTTACAATGTCTAACTCTATTTTTGTTGTTGGATAGTTAGATTGACTTTTAAATATACGCGTACACAAAATCAGGTATCGCTTTAGCATCATTTGGAGCATATCAATCTTCAAATCATCATCAGATGCCATTTCAATGGCAAACATTTTCCAAAGTGTTTCAAAACGTTCAGTCTCATTTATAGGAATTTTAATTATTGGTAGTTGAGAAGCACCAAAAAACAAAACCCCTTTACATCCCACTTCAATATCATGATCTAAAACACAATAAAAAGGCCTGTTAAATTTCACCAATTTTGCGTTACAAATAGAATTAGCCTCAACGTTATGAAACTCAGTCAAAAAAACAATTTGATTTTTCTGAAAGCTTGTTTCAACACCATCAATAGTAAGTTTATTGTTGTCTGAAACAAACCATAAAACCGTTAAAGAACCTTCGTGTATTTCTTTAAGCACATTACAATTTTTGCTTGTGATTTGCTCTAATACTATAAACTCTCCTGACTTTCCTTTAAATTGCATTTACATATTTGGTTTAATTAATTTTTAATAGTATTCTATCAACAATTTCTTTAGCAGTCGTAATTTTAGACAAGTCCTTACATAATTTGCCATCTTTTCCGGAATAATGACCATGTCCGATAAGTTCCATGAGTTTATATTTTTTCGACATAAATTCTTTTGATGAGATTTGTGTTTCATATATCAAAGAAGGTTGTCCAACCTGCCCGGAACCTGAATAAATAGGGTCATCAGGATATTTGTCTTCGGTATAATAGTCATTCCAATCATAAGACTGATTAACCTCTAACATAACTTTGAAGTTTCTTAAATTTTCCAGATTGCTTTTGGATTTTATTATAAAATTACCTGTTGGTGTTGCTCCAGAAACAGCATCAATATCTTGCACGTTGTTGAGTGGCATATAAAGACCGTCAGAAGCCTTTATACCCCTTTTATGCGACCAATAAGGAAGCGCTTCTGGCCGTCTTAAAATGGCAGATTCCCATTTGCCGTTAATTTTTTTACCATAATCAAATGAGCTGGAAGAGATTACTCTTGAAATATACAGGGTTTCAACATAGTTCCCTGTTGAGTCTTCTATCCACACAGCAAACAATGGATACTGAAAGGATGCGCCCTTTTTTAACTCAATATCAATAGTATGTTTTCCCAGTGCTTTTTCTAATTCAATAATCTCATAGTCAAACTGTTCTTCTGTTTTGCCAATTTGTTCATTTCTAATTCTGTTACCAAACTTGTATAAACTATTTAAAAATGGGAGATCTAGATATAAGCCAGATGCCACAACAAAAATTAAAAAGAAAACCAATGGACTTTGAAGTTTTTTAAGTTTTGATTGTCTTTTACCTTTTATATAATTTGAAAGAGGTTTTTTATTATTCAGAATATGAAAGACCATTCCTAAAACAATTAGTAGTCCAAAAAAAGTGTGCAATGAAGCAATGTTTTTGGTGAAAGGTTTTAAATACATTAACAAGCCTGACCCTACCAGTATTAGTAGCGTTATTATTAAAATATTACCTAAAAGCCTTCGGTTCATGAGATTAATTTTTTAAGATTTTTATTTATTATTTCACTAACGATATAACGGGTACAGCTTTATTGTCTAATGATTAATTAAGATTCATTTTGTATAAACATTCCAAATTCCTGTTGCTGCCGTCTCTTGCACATACTCAGAAAAGGCTTTAGGTTTACGTTTCAAAACCTTTTCAATATCATTGGTTATTTCTGAAACATCAGGATTACCTAACACTTCTGTAAATAAATATTCAATTAACCAGGCAAAATCATCTGGAATACCGTGATCTTTTAAAGTATTGATGTACTCATCTACCGAAATTGGTATAAACTCAATATTCCTGTGAGTTGCAGCTGCTATTTGCAAAATCACCTCTTTAAAGGTCAACGTTCCGGCCCCTGTTAATTGGTATATTTTACTATTGTGTTCGTTGTGTAGTAACGCTTCAACAACAACATCGGCAATATCATCTGTATCAACATAAGGTACTTTAGCATGTACTTGAGGCAAAGCTACAACACCATTTTTGATAGGTTCTAAGAAAAAACCTTCACTAAAATTCTGGTTAAACCAACTAGCCCTAACAATGGTGCAAGCTAATCCGGAATGAATAACTACTTGCTCACAGAGTTGCGCCTCCTTTTCTCCTTTGCCTGATAGTAGCACTACTTTTTTAACTTTTTTTTGCTTTGCTACATAAATTAATTTTTCAATAGATTGTATTGCGCCAGGTACAGCTAAATCCGGTTGATACGTAATGTAAACTTTATCAATTCCCTCCAATGCTTTTTCATAAGTGTCAGGATTGCCCCAATCAAAAACAGGGTTTGAAGATCTTGAACCAATGCGTACGTCTTGATTTAGCAGTTGTAAACTTTTCACAACTTTACGACCTGTTTTTCCGGTTCCGCCAATTATTAAAAATTTATCTTTTTTCATTTCTCTTGCTTTTTAATGTTATTCTGATTTTAATTGTTCAATTTTCTTTCTATTACTCTTCTTAATACTTTTTTTAATCAAGCCTATAAACCAAGGCACACCATATCCGTTTTTATAAAGATGGTTTGCCCCAAATTGATAAATAGCATGATTGCCTTTTACCCCATGTCCATCGAGCAAGCGGTTGTAAAAATTGAATAAACAACCCACTATTATTGCTTCATGCAGGGCTTCTTCATTCCATCCGGCTTTAAACACCATAAGAGCATCATCTTTTATTACCTTGCTTGGCGTAAGTGTTAGTTTCTTCAGATACTTAAAGATTGGCTTAAGATTATCCTGAACACCTGCTGAATCAATATCCATTAATAGCTGTTCAATTACTTGCTCTGAAATGCCAAAGTTTGAAGCTACTGTTTTATGAGAGCCGTAACAGAAACTACAGGCGTTTAATCCTGAAACATATGCTGCAAAGATCTCTCTTTGCGCAGGTGTAAATTCTGATTTCCCTCTCATAATTCTTTGAGAGGCTTTGTCTAATGGTCCTAATCGCCCTCTGTCATTGAATGTTATATCAGTAATGTCAGAAAGCTCGTCTAAATTTTTAAAAAATGTCATAATACTTGTTTTTATAGATTATTAAATTGTTTTTGAAATCTCATACATTTAATTTATTGATAATTACAGTTGCAAAATTGCTTATATTGGAAGTATTATCTTAGTTCTAAAAGGAGGATGATTTGTTCGAAAAGTAGTTTATTTAATACCAATTAAATCCTACAATAAACATATTCGCAACACCTTGTCTTTCTCCGCTGTTTGCTAAATTTGATTCACCCAGAAATATCCTGTATTGTATGTCAAATGCAAATCGTCCCTTATGCCAAACTTCATAACCCATGGCAAAAGATAATGCAGGAAAACCTGTATAGAATTCTGCTGTCTTTAAATCTTTAACGGTATAAAAAGCAGGAGCATCAAAAGTTAATCCAACACCTCCGAGTACCCACCAATTTTCTTTAATCCAATATTGTCCAGCAATTACAACCCCTTCAAAGCCTCTGTCCTTTCCATTAAATTTGTAATTTGCTCCCGATAACATCGTTAGCAATGCCAGTCTTCTGTTTAGCATATAACCCAACTTAATGTTAGGTAAAGTTGTTGAAAAAGATATGTCGGTTTGGTCATTCGATTTCAAAGTTAAAGAACCAGCACCTAGTCCAAATCCTATAATAAAACCTTCTCTCACAATAGGTTTTTCAGGTAAATTTGTTTGAGCAAATGTGTTATTTGCTATTACAATTAGAATGATAAATAATAATTTTCGCATTGTTTAAATTTTTAATGATTTAGATGTAAAGCTCAGTATATATAATGTGGTTAATACTGATTACATAGCCTATAATTAATTAATAATTACCTCTGCAAAAATCACCATAACTGAAGTATTAGCCTGGTTCTAAAGGGAGGATGATTTGTTCGAAAAGTAGTTTACTTAATCTTATTTGAGCTGTATTCACAGGCATTGGTGAATGGGCATAAACTATCGTATCCAGCATGCCAGGTAGCTTCCTGAACAATAACTTTTATTACCCTAAGTTCAATAAGATTTGACACTGAGCCCAACGCTTAGGTCAAGCAAAGTATTTTAGGTAAATTATATAGATATCTTAAAGAAGTTGAATAGCTAACGGGTTCACCATATGTTTTTAGCCAATCGGTAAACTAAACGATTATAGGTTTCTGTTTCATTAATTATTCCAATGTATAATGCTTTGCAATAGTATTTAATCTAAATGAAAATCAATACTTTTAGCCCATGAACGAATGGCATTCCAGTCGCGGTAATCACCTTCTTTAACTTTATGTGAAGCCATTACCACTTTTACTAAAATACTGGTAAAAAAAGGAATTTTGCTATAGTCCAGTACACCAGCAAAACGTCCTACGCTTATAGGTTTAACCTGAGGTACTAAAGCAATTAACTTATCTGAATATTCAATCGCTTGTTGCAGACCTGCTTCCTCCTTCCTTGACATTGCCATACAGGTAATAAAATATGACACTGGCATATTTTTAAGAATATTCTGATTGTTTTTCACGAATTCTCTTGCCTCTGGCATCCAATTTTCATAAAGAATAGGGCTCCCAATAATTACCGCATCATAATTATCTATGGCTTTCACGTTTTTTATCCACTTTGTTTCTACAGTGTTGCCTTCCTCGCACAAAGCCTCTCCAATAGCTGTTGCAACCTCAGCAGTTGATCCAGAATTACTGGCATAGGCAATCAAAATTTTATGGCCTCCTTTATTATTTCTGCCACAGTTTGACTCAGGAAATTTGGTATATGAGGTTTCCGTGGTTTGAGCAGACAGACTCCATCCAGCCAGGGTTGTTGATGCTATAATACCACCTACTATTTTAGTACTGTCAGTGATAAATTTTCTTCTCGATTGATTTTCCATCTGTTTTTATCTCCTGTAATATTTCTGATTAAGTGAAGTCTATTTACTTATAAATTAAGAATTTATGATTGTAAATTTTTTGCAAAGTTGAAATGCAAGAAACCATGCAAAAACATAGAACTTGTTACTATTAATAATAACACTAATCGTATAGCCATTAATTAATTTATAATTACAGCTCCAAAAATGGCTATAACGGAGGTATTAACTTGGTTCTAAAAGGAGAATGATTTGTTCGAAAAGTAGTTTACTTAATCTGGCTTGGTCTGTAACCGAATTTTTTTTCAAAAGCATTAGAAAATGAGCTTAGACTATCATATCCAACATGCCAGGCAGCTTCATGAACGGTAAGTTCCTCATTTTTAATTAGATTATGTGCAGTTGTAAGGCGTTCGTTTTGTAAATATTTAAATACCGGAACCCCAAACAACTCTTTAAAACTTTTCTTTAAATTATAACTATTTAGTCCTATTTGTTTTGATAACTCATTTAGAGAAGGCGGATTGTCTAAATTTTCCAATAAAATATCTTTGGCCTTATAAAGTTTATCTCTTTCTGTAGTATTAATCTTTTCGGTTTGTATACTTGCGAGTTCTCCAAAAAAGTGAGAAATAAGAGCGGTCATTTGGCTTCTGAAAAACATCATTTTAGTTTTGCCATGATATTTCATGTTGAAAACGGCATCGATAATATTTTCCATTTCAGGGGTCATAAAAAACTTTGGACCTTCTACATAATGGTCAGATGGATTTACCAACTCATTTAATAAACTGGAAAATATCTCACCCTCTTGATTGGGTAAATTATCTAAACTTCTTAATGAGGTTGCTATCACAATACATTGAAGCGGTTTTTCCGGAGATACAGTATGCACAAATTCAACTTTATCATCTGCATAAAATGATAATGCCAGACCCTTAGTATAATGAAATTCCTTCTCATCATTACCATATTTAACCGTTAAATCAACATTGCCTGAACCATAAAACGCAACAGCGATAACGGGTTCGTCAAAATTGCATGAATCAACTGTAATATTATCTGTTGAGGCTTCTTCAACAAGGATCGTAAAATCATTAATATCTATAAAATCTCTGGTCATAACTCTAAAACAAAAATACTAAATAAAATTATAACAGCTCAACCTGTTCAATGTCTAGTGCAAAAAGATGGTCTATTAAAACCAGAAATAATAAAAAAGTACAAATTGGTTTCATGTCCTTTAATTTTAATGATTAAATTTTTCACCAAAATTATGCCGACAAAGGTTTGAAACCGAAATTCTTAAGGAAGTCGGACGTTCGTTTTTGGAAAGTCGGACTTAATTTAAATTGCACTCGAAGTATTTGAAAAAGTTTAAAAATACAAACTATATTATATAATCAGAATCATTTTTTTCAAAGTTATCGAGAACCTTCCCATAATAGGAAGGATATTACTCCAGCAACATAACAAGAAGGAAAAAAACGACTGATATTTCCGGATGATTTGTTCATTTTTCAACATCAAATCATTAAATCAGTAACGAAAAATGCCAAACAGTTTCTATATTTGACAAAAATTTAAAGTTGTAGTATCAAAGGGAGTCAACATATAACAAGGAAGTACTATAATTTTGTACTTCCTTTTTTGTATTAAAAACGTAATGATTTATGTATAAAGTAACGATATGGGTTGATTTCGAAGCAGTTGAAAGTGTAGTGGAAATATCAAATAAAGCCGATATAAAACTTACAATTGTAGGAGACAATAAGAAGATAGATGTAGTATCGCAAATCGATTTAAAATCTGGTTACGAATTTGAATTCGATGAATATGGTGAGTACTGCATTTCACTGGAGAATGAGAATTTCAAGTTTATTGAAAACTATATTATTGACCAGTCCACTCCCGATTTAGAAATTGTGATAAAGTAAAGATTGATAAAGCTGATAAAGAAATATACATCAAAAATATCAGTTATTCATATCCGGATTTTTAGTCATACCTCTATTTTGTAAGTAACATGACGCATGCCAGAATAGTAATAAAAATGGTTATTTTTTTAAACAGGATATGAGGTAAAATATGATTTAATCTTTTACCTATAATGGTTCCAACCAATAGAATAGGAACAAATGTAAGCGTCATTTGTATTACCTGGGGTGTAATTAATCCAACGGATGCGTACCCAATAACAGCAATAAAAGCTGTAACAATATTAAACCAGGAAAATATTTCCCTGAATTCTTCATTACTTACCTTAATTAAATTTAAAAGTAATGCCAACGGAGGTCCGCTAACAGAAATGGTTCCTGCCAAAAAACCAATTATTGATCCCGTAAGTTTATATGAGAAACGTGAAATTTTAATCTGATAATTCAATTTAATAAGAGATACAACTGACATTACTATAAATAATACTGCCAAAATGTGAATAAGATATCCCTCTTTTATAAAACTCAATGTTAATGCACCACCAATTGAGAATAGACCACCATAAATGATCATGTTTTTAAAATCGTTATTGATTAATGGAGCCTTCTTTTTTTGCAGTACAATTAATATAGATGCTATAAGGTTACACATCATTAATACTGGTATTAGTTCTTTAGGAGAATACCAAATCATTAAAAAAGGAAGTGTTACCAGTGCAAATCCAAACCCGGTAATACCTTTTATTAAACTTGCAAAAATAACCACCATAAAGGCCCAAATATTTACCATAGCTTAATAATTTATAGAAGATAACGAACCAAAGGCTATAATAACCTGAGTTCGATTAAAATTAGCGAGCTCAAATTTCAGTAAATGATTGATTTACAATATAAATTTTTGAGA
>JBNKGY010000156.1:0-9917 GCA_050290065.1 Marinilabiliaceae bacterium | reverse complement strand
TTTAAATATAAGGCGTGTGAAAAATTCAAACCGCAGTATACTAGTGTATATGAGGATTTGGATTTTGAGCAACAACGAAGTAGTTGGACTTTATAGACGAACACTATTTATTACACATCTGACCGGTACTCTTTGCCTCGTCAAAGCATTCCCCTCACTATTCCTGATATTCACCAATAACCAGTGCAATTTACATCCTGCGAATTATCAAATTCTCCAATGTGATGTGTTTTATTGCTTTTGTCATGTCTGGTTCTTCTCTATTTTTTACATTTATTGTATTGCTATACGGACATTAGTGTTGTAACTTTATATACCATAACAAGATTATAAACTAAAATTATTTGGATGCAAGGAAACAGTTATAATATTAAACCAACAAACAATGAATCCTAGTGAAAAGAATAGTGGATTAGACTGGTATAGCCCGTATTGCAAATGGGAATATAATGACCCCGCAGAATTAAACCCAAAGCATGTTGAAGAATCCTTATCTATCACCTCCAAGACATACGAATTAAAGTTTACTTTAAGTAATGTTCAGGAAATCGAAGTTGAAACAAAAATTGAAGGACATTTTCTAATACTAAAATTGTATAGAAAAAAGGAATTCTTACATCAAGATACCAAAGGCGAAGAAAATGTTTCTCAATTATTTTTTTGCAAAAAGGTACTGATACAACTAGACATGATACCAGAGGAAATAAAGACTATTCTTAAAGCTAATGAGGTTACCGTTGAAATCCCTCGGAAATCGGCAAACAATACAAACGAAACCAATTCCTATCCAAAAACCTCATTTAAAGAACCTTATATTGGATAACCACCTGGGATCGACATGAATTTTGGAGTTACCTTATCAAACATCATTTTATAAGGTATTGGATGAAACGATATTTCAGACCACTTATAAATATTTAGGTTCAATTGTAAATTATAAAACGAAAATTTCGTAAATTCAATGTGATCAATTTTAAAATTTACCACTTGAATGATTAGATAGTACTTGCACGAAAACTCAAGTGGCAGATAAGAAGTTTTCATTTTTGAGGCTTTCGAAGCTCGAAAAATGTGAGTTTACTGCCGTAAATGATCATTTTGAGAGCAAGAGTCACGAGAAAAAAGAAGTTTTCTTGCTGACACCAGATAGCTATTTTGAATCATTTACAAGGTAAAGATTACTGTATACAAGCGGAATTCGACGCTCTTAGCATAAAAAACAGATATTGAAAATGATATAAACTACAAATCAATAGTTTATGATATTTTTTACTAACTTCATCATACATCATTAAAAATAAACCTATAAATCATGAAAATTGCTTACATAGGAACTTACCCGCCACGCCAATGCGGTATTGGAACATTTACAAATAATTTGTATGAATCTATGATTATAGATAATCGTTTTCTGGGATATATAGTTGCAATTAATGATTTTGAAAAGGAGTATACTTATCCTGATGAAGTAGAATTTACGATAAGACAAGAGTACCAGCGTGACTATCTTTTAGCAGCCAACTATATAAATCATCAATCAACTGATTTCTGTATTATCGAACATGAGTTTGGAATTTTTGGTGGAGAAGATGGAGTATATATTTTACCATTGATTCATAAACTTGAAGTTCCATTAATTGTAACACTTCATACCATATTAAATAAACCTTCTTATACTCAAAGATATGTACTTAAAGAAATCTGCACGCAGGCTCAAAAGGTAGTTGTTATGAGTCATAAAGCAGTTTCTTTTTTAAAGGATATATATGATGTACCTGATGAAAAAATCGCCTTAATTGAACACGGCGTGCCTGATTATCATTTTATTCAAAGCAAAATAAAAAAAGAATTTAAACTTGAGAATAAAAAAATCATATTAACATTTGGTTTTCTAGGACATAACAAAGGTATTGAAACAGCTATTGAATCACTGCCTGCAGTTATCAGAAAGCATCCAAATGTACTATATATTATTATAGGAAAAACACACCCGAATGTTCTCCGTACTTCTGGAGAGGAATATCAATTATCACTTGCACAACTCATTAAAAAATTAAAACTCGAAAAGCATGTTATTATGCTAAATAAGTTTGTAAGCGAAAGGGAATTGTTTAAATATTTATATGGCTCTGATATATACATAACGCCTTATTTACATGAAGCACAGATTACAAGTGGAACCCTATCCTTTGCTGTAGGTTCTGGTTTGGCAGTTATCTCCACACCTTACTGGCATGCCGTTGAATTACTTGCCAATGGAAGAGGTCGGTTATTTGACTTCAAGGATGTCAACCAACTTTCTGAAATACTGATTGAGTTACTTGACAATCCTGAAGTAATGAAACAAATGAGAAAAAAGGCATATGAATACGGAAGGAAAATCACATGGCCCAAAATAGGTAATAAATACAATAACATGCTCACTTACATACAAAGAAATAACGGGCAGTTTGTAAAGAAAAAGTTAATTCCATATGATTTAATAACAATTCCTGAATTTTCTATGAATCATGTTCTTCGGTTAACAGATAATACAGGAATCATTCAGCATGCTAGTTATGGAATTCCTAATTTAAAAGAAGGCTATTGCTTAGATGATAATGCAAGAGCATTACTCATGTGCCTAAAAGTTTATAAAATAAAAAAAATACAAACTGCACTTGACTTATGTCCGGTATATTTAAGTTTTATTCATTATTTACAAAACCAGGATGGTACGTTTAAAAACTTTCTTGGTTTTGATCACAGAATACATGATAATCAGATATCTGAAGATGCTTTTGGAAGAACGATATGGGCTTTGGGATACTTGCTCCATAACCCTCCAAACGATGCCTTTTTTCAAACCGGCAAATCTCTGTTTTTTAAAGCAATACCAGCTATTAACAAACTTAACTCCATTAGAGGTATTGCCAATACCATAATAGGCATTTGCTACTATCTAAAATCAAATGCATTTGATGACTTAATGATGCAACACCTAAAAGATTTATGCTATAAACTTGTTGAAGCTTTTGATAAACATAGTGATGAAAACTGGAATTGGTTTGAAAATGAATTAACTTATGATAATGCCATATTACCCTATGCTCTACTCCAGGCCATTGAAATATTAAATGACAGTAAGATTCGCCTGGTAGCATTTAGTGCTATGAATTTTCTGATTAAGATAACATTTAAAGAGGAACATTTATCAATTATAGGTAATGACGGTTGGTTCAGAAAGGGCGAGATAAAAGCTCAGTTTGCCCAACAACCTGTTGATGTTTGTGCCATGGTTTTAATGTTTCATCAGGCCTATATTTTAACCAGAGACAAAAAATATCTGAATAATTTATATGATTCGTTTTTATGGTTTTTAGGTAAGAATGATTTACGCATTACTATGTACGACTACGAAACAAACGGGTGTTGTGATGGATTGGAAAGTTATGGTATTAATCGTAACCAGGGAGCAGAAAGCACTTTAGCTTATCTGATTTCGCATTTAACAGTTTTACAAGCTCATGATGAGTTTTACAAACTTGATGAAATCACCCATAAGTCTCAGTCTCAAATTACAGAAACCTAGTTAATTCCTTATCTGCATTGCAGTTATCTCCATGGATAACTATTTAACTCTAAAAGATTGTGCCATGTTAATAAAAAGATATAACAACAACCCAATTCTCCAATATAAGGATGTACCTTATCCCGTTGCCACGGTACACAATGCTGGAATGGTAAAACACAATGAAAAGTACATCATGCTTTTCAGGTCGCATAAACTAAATGGAAGAAGCATTTTGGGATTGGCAGAAAGTGAGGATGGATACCATTTTAAGGTACAAGATAAACCGTTTATGGTTCCATCGGAAGAGCCTCCTTTTAAAGAATATGAAGAATATGGTGTTGAAGATGCACGTATTGTTTTTATTGATGGCGAATACCTGATTACCTACAGTGCTTATTCACATCATGGAGTTAGAGTTGGTCTGGCTAAAACAACTGATTTTAAAACGGTACATCGATTTTCATTAATAACAGAGGCTGATTATCGCAATGTGGTTATATTCCCTGAAAAATTCAATGGCCTTTACGCCCGTCTGGATCGCCCTCATTCTGAAATATCACCCTGGTCTATGTGGATTTCCTATTCACCGGACTTAAAGTATTGGGGAGAGTCGAAACTAATTATGAAACCACTCCAATACCATTGGGATGAAATGAAAATTGGCCCCGGAGCAACGCCCGTTAAAACAAGCAGAGGCTGGCTTAATATCTATCATGGTGTATTTCCTACTATGGATGGATCTGTTTACCGTTTAGGAGTAGCTCTGCACGATTTGAATGACCCTTCAGTGATCATCGGAGTTGGTGATAATTGGATTTTACAACCGGAAGAGCCATATGAAATTACGGGTTATGTGCATAATGTTGTATTTACTTGTGGTGCCATACCTGAAAAGGACGGAACCATTAAATTATATTGGGGCGGTGCTGACAAAGTAATGTGCGTAGGCACCGGAATTATAGAAGAACTGGTGGATCACTGCATCAATAATTCACGCAAAGCATTATAAGTATGAAAATTGCTTTATTATCGCCAATTGCCTGGAGAACTCCTCCATTAAAATATGGTCCTTGGGAGCAGGTTACATCTAATATTATGGAAGGTCTGATTGACCATGGAATAGATGTAACTCTCTTTGCTACTGGCAATTCCAGCACAAAAGGTAAATTGGAATACATTTCAGAAACCGCTTATGCTGAAAACCAAACCCTGGAACCTAAAGTATGGGAGTGTCTTCATATTAGTAATTTAATGGAGCAGGCACACAAGTACAATCTGATACATAATAATTTTGATTTTCTTCCTCTTACCTATTCTAAACTAATAAACACTCCCATGCTTACAACTATTCATGGATTTTCTTCTCCCAAAATACTACCTGTATACAAAAAATACAATAACACGAGTTACTATGTTTCAATTAGTAATTCCGACCGCAGCAGCGAACTTGATTACCTCGCCACAATATATAATGGGATTGATTTAAACGACTTCACATTTTGCGAACAACCAAAAGATTATTTACTTTTTTTTGGTCGCATTCATCCTGAAAAAGGCACGCATGAAGCTATTTTAATAGCAAAAAAAGCAAAACGCCAACTTCTTATCTCCGGATTAATACAAGACCATGAATACTTTGAAAAAAAAGTAAAACCTTATATTAACGATGATGACATTGTTTTTCTTGGAAATTCAGGATCTACGGCAAGAAATAAGCTTTTAGGAGAGGCATACGCAATGCTTCATCCCATTAGTTTTAATGAACCTTTCGGATTAAGTGTTGCTGAGTCTATGATATGCGGCACACCAGTTATCGCATTTAACAAAGGCTCTATGCCTGAATTAATTGAAAATGAAAAAACCGGTTTTTTAGTAAAAAATATTGATGAAGCTGTTCATGTGATTGCAGATATCAAATTGTTAAATAGATTGTATTGCAGTCAAAGATCTTCTGCTCGTTTTAGCAAAACTAAAATGGTTGAAGAATATATAAAAGTCTATAATCAAATCGCTCAATAAATATCAATTACTCATGGAAAATTTATCACCTGTTAATAAATTGATAAAAAGAAAAAAAATCAGAATCACAAGAGATGAATCAAGAGTCATCACACGTCCACATATACCTGATAGAATGGAGCGAATATCAAAAATTATTGATCGGGTACTGGCTCTTAGTGAAGAAGAAGCTATTTTACTTTTAGAGAAAATTCATTATAATTTTTCAGACAGGCATAAAAATATTGATAGTCAACTCTATGAAAACTTTGATAGAATTTCTGATTATATTATAGATATAGGTAAGATAAGTAAAACAAAGAAAAGGATTTTAGGCGCCTATTTCACTATGGAATATTCCATTGAATCCGCTGCACTATTTAATCCTTCAATAGTACCACACCACAGTCAGGATAATATATCCGAAGGGAGTCTTCGTTTTATAATGAGCTTTAGAGCAACTGGTGAGGGACATATATCTTCTATTGTTTTCAGGAGTGGAATTATTGAACCGGATATCTCATTTTTGTTTGACCCGGTCAGTGAATATTTAGAAACCCATGAAGTTCAACATGATCCTATTTATGATGCTCATTTATTCAGACTCAAATTAGAAGATCTAAATGCCTGGGATGAAACAAGTCAACAGGTGCTTGGTCAAATACCAGATAAATTTACCTTCCAGGAATTAAAGGTAAGTATAGGAGTTTTATTTTTAAACCCTGACTTTAATTGTAATGATGAAGTAATTAAAATATTATACTGGTTAGCCAACTCAAATTATTCGGTAAGATTTAGTGAAAACAGCAAAATATCTGAACGTGTAATTTTTCCGGTTTCAGAAAATGAGAGCCGGGGTATTGAAGATGCACGTTTTGTAAAATTCAAAAATGAGGATAATACATCCACTTATTATGCCACCTATACAGCATATAATGGACACCGCATTCTACCCCAGTTAATTGAAACTAACGATTTTGTGCACTTTAATGTTATTACGCTAAATGGTAAAGCCGTTCATAATAAAGGCATGGCACTTTTCCCTCGTAAAGTAAATGGTAGGTATGCTATGCTTTCCAGACAAGACGGAGAAAATAATTATATCATGTTCTCAGATCACTTACATTTTTGGCAAACAAAACAACTTATTCAGGAACCTCATAAACCCTGGGAATTTATACAAATAGGTAATTGTGGTTCCCCTATTGAAACACCTGAGGGCTGGATAGTTCTGACGCATGGCGTTGGACCAATGAGGCAATATTCTATAAGTGCAATTTTGTTGGATTTGGATGACCCTACAAAAATTAAAGCTCGTTTGGAAGAACCATTGCTTTCTCCAAACGAAGATGAACGTGAAGGTTATGTTCCCAATGTAATTTATTCGTGTGGAGGATTAATACACAATAACAGGTTGGTCATTCCTTATGCCATGTCAGATATAGCTTCTGCAATTGCCACTATCGATATTTCTGATCTGTTAAATTGTATGAAATACTATCCTTAATTATGATTTTAGATTTTACCTGAGTTTGATTAAACCACGATTATCAATGTTGTTTAGTTACGAAATTCAATCCTTGAATTTATGCATCCTTAATTCGTAAGTAATTCGCCTAAATATCCATTGCACTGATGCTATAATTTACCTGAGGAACAGGTTCAATTGATTGGTTAAATTGAACAAATGCTCTTCAAAGCGTTGCCTGTTTAATCGTTGCACCCAAAAAATAAGCTCGTGATTTATTTAGATTAGTTCTTTTAGAATTGGTTTTAATCAATTTCCTTGATTTTAATTAGTGTTCGTCTATAAAGTCTAACTACTGCGTTGTTGCTCAAAATCCAAATCCTCATATACGCTAGTATACTGCGGTTTGAATTTTTCTCACGCCTTGCATTTAAACTTTATACTCCAAACACCCGACTTTATGGACAGGCACTACTTAGTCTACAAAGTAATTAATTCTTGTTTTATAATTGGTGTAATGGACGTATTGTTTGTTTTCCATCCATAACAATACGGTTTTATTTTTTTTATTCATATTTCGTGGCACGTAAGGACGTATATTATCATATTCTGAATATTTTGTGATTGGTGTTATACCAATTAAAACAATAAATGCGCCGGTATAATGCCGAGCTAAATTCAAGCTACTTTAGGAACAAAGTGAACTAGAAGTAGCATTTTGAATTTTATTCGGTATTACTTACCAGATTTCTCCCTTGTCCTTTTGTAACATACTTTTCTATTTCAAAAACACCATTTACTTGACGTGATAAATAAACCGTTATGAGATTTAAAGCGAGAAGGACTAATTCGACAGAATAATGAGGTTCCGGTACCTTTTTTCCATTATAGCCTCTGTCAACTATAGTGTTCTTGAATTTCATTTTGCTCACCTTTTTCAACATTTTCAAGTGCTGGTTCTAGCGTAGATGTAACATTAGGCAAAAGGATTAAATAATGACTTTGTTTGGTAAATACGATAAACTAAGCGTTTAATAAAAAAGCTGCAATTAGAAATAAGTACATCTCTCTTTTTTGAGTGAGGATTTGAAGCCCGATTGTTTTACAGTATCCATCCTTCCATGTAGGTCAATAATTTCTGTCGGAGTATTCTGATTTTTGTATAATCTTCATGATCTACAGCTCAAAGTTTTGCAGTATCAAATCAGAAAGTCCATTTACTTTATAGGATGGACACCTTCTTGTTATGGCATCTACTTTTTTTCATAAAAAAAGTGGGTGCCAAATATTTGACACCCGCTCCTTATACTTAAATTATTGAGTTACTTTTTAATTACTTTAAATAGTTTACTTTCACCATCGGAATTAACCTTAACAATATACATTCCAGGTAAGTTCAAATCAAATATTTGTTCAGATGAAGCTGTATTTATTTGTTTTACCACTTTTCCGGTTAAACTGTAAACTGTAATTACAGTAGAAGTTCCTTCTGCTTTAACTGTAAATGAACCATTCGATACAGTTGGGTATACTTGTATTTCTGAAGTTTCTACAGAATTTATACCTGTTGGCAGTGCATAGTTAATAGTATAGGTATTTGAATATGTCCCTGAAGCAGATGTCACCTTAATTGTAGTGGTTCCTGGAATAGAGGTTGCACTTTCTAATACGTCTACTGTTGCTTCTAAAACTTTTGCGGTAGGAACTACTGTAGTTGGTAAAGTTTCCATATAAACCGTATAGTCTAAGGTTGCAGAACTAAATCCTTCAATAGTTTCATCATCCAATGTTAAATCACTTAATGTAGCATCAGTTGTCGCATCATTAATTGGAAAGTCTTGTGATCTTATGGCAATTGTTGCTTCATCCATAATTCCACTATAAATATTGTACTCCAACACAGAACCCAGGAAGGTATTATCATAAGAATACCCAGACTTCATGATATACGCAAAATCATTAGAAAGATTGTATATTTTACTTTGATCTAATAACTGAGCAGTATTTACCAAGTAACCATCAACGAACAAATTAATCGAATCATTTTCTATTGTAGTTACTATATGATGAGAATAAGTATCATCAGATAAGTCACTTTCAGTACTTACACCATTTTCTGCACTCCAAGGAGAATCATAATCTAAACAAGAAATAGCTGATCTACACTTCATGGAAGTATACAAATAATCCACTCCAAAGTTATTGTCGGCATTTGTATCACCAAAATATGTAACAATATGGTCTGTATTCTCATTTATGCTGTTGATTTCATCTGTTACATAAAGTTCTAATGTAATTGAAGGATACGTATTAATTGCGATTTCAGAAGCAGGCAATTCTATATATTCACCTATTTCATCTGCTGTAAATACACCTTCAGTTACAGTACCACCAACCACTTTACCATGGGCGACACCAACTACATCCTTTGCTGTTCCATCCTCAAAAGTATATGAGTGCTTCAATGTTAACTCAGTATCCAACTGATATGCAATAGTATAGTCTTGTGTTCTTATTGCATCTGCCGAGGTTACTGTAAGTGTAATATCACCTGATCCTGAAGATACATCTATCGTTCCTGTACCTGAGATTACCGTACCCTCTTCTATAGGCATTGCACTTACATCTATAGAAGTAGTTCCCACAGGCAATACAGCATGGTATTCTGTAATGGCTGGCGAAAAACTAGGGTATAATTTACTTTCAGAAAGGCTAATAGATGACAATTCAATTGGAGGAGGAAATACGAAGCTTACAAAATAAGACAATGTGTGAGAACTGTCAGCTGACGTCAAGACGATTTCTGTTTTTCCGGGCACTTCCGTGGCAGGAATAATATCCACTTTAACTCCATCTCCGGCTGTGGCGGAAACTTTCGGAACTTCAGTTGTACCTTCT
>JBNKGY010000155.1:0-10084 GCA_050290065.1 Marinilabiliaceae bacterium | reverse complement strand
GTGGATGGATAAATATGGAGATGGATAAAAGCATTGATATGGATGCTGTTCGCTTTGAGGTGGCTGCATTGATACGTCAGGTTTATCCTTCTCTTCCCTCCAATGTCAGTTATCCCCAAATACGGGTAAACCGGCCCGATGAAGAGGAAGAAAAAACGGAAACACTACTTACTTTCACCTTTAACGGCCCAGGAAATAATAGTAGTATAGGTGGGTATGCGACCGATTATATTGTTCCTGTAATTTCTGATATACCTAACATTCATGCAGTACATGTTTATGGAGCCAATCCTCGTCGAATTGATCTGATCTATAATCAAGAACAGCTTGAAAATATAGGCTTATCGGTAAGGGATATACAAGCTCAAATTTATGATTATTATAAACATAGGGATTTAGGGAGTGTATTTGAAGTTTCATTTACTGGCACACAGACTTATGTTCCGGTGGTGCTTTCAGGTTGGGATGCAGATTCTTTTGACCCGGATGATATTATTATCAAGCATCAAAACAGACTCTTTAAGCTATCGGATTTAATTACCATGCAGGAGCGCGAAAGTGATCCGCGAAGTTTCTATCGCATTAATGGGCTAAATACCATTAATATTGTAGTTCAATCAGTACCTCATGCCAACCAGATAGTAGCTGCAGAGCAAGTAAAAAGTAAGGTGAATGAACTACGTTCAAAATTACCTGATGGTTACAGTTTAAATATTAGTTATGATAGTTCTGTGCAGTTGAAAGATGAACTTCATAAAATTGTATTGCGTATTTTATCGTCGCTGGTAATTTTATTATTGTTTGTAGTGTTGGTAAGCCGGAGTGGCCGTTACCTGTTGGTGATCACTTTAAGTATTTTGTCAAACATTTTGATAGCCTTTATTCTATATTATTGGTTTAATATACAAATACACATGTACTCCCTGGCCGGTATCACTATTTCGTTGGGAATTTTAATTGACAATACCATAGTCATGGCCGATCATCTACGCAATGGTCATGATTTGAATATTTTTCGAGCGCTGTTGGCCGCCACACTGACAACAATGGGAGCTTTAGTTGCAGTTTTTTTTCTGGATGAGAATTTACAATTACGACTGCTGGATTTTGCCTGGGTGATTATTATTAATCTGGGTGTTTCATTATTAGTCTCTCTCTTTCTTATCCCGGCCTTACTTACAAAAATGCCATTGCATAAGAGAAGGAGTATAAAAGCTTATAAACGAAACAGACGGAAGGTGTACCTGACAAAAATTTATGGTTCATCAATTCATTTTATGGTTCGATTCCGATGGGCCTTTTTTCTGTTGGCTTTATTAGGTTTTGGTTTACCGGTCAATCGATTACCATCCTATCTAAAAGGAGAAGAATGGTATACGAAATGGTACAATAACACCATTGGTTCGCAGTTGTACACTGAAAACATCAAACCAGTAGCTGATGTAGCACTTGGTGGTACACTAAGGTTGTTTACTGATAAAGTAACACACAATGCACTATCAAGCAGTAACCGTCGTACTTCCATTAACGTGTCTGCCACTATGAACGATGGCAGTACGTTGGAACAAACGAACCTGGTATTTGATAAATTGGAGAATTTTCTGGCACAATACGATGAAATAGAACAGTTCGAAACCCGAATATATAGTCCTTCATCGTCCCGTATATCCATTTTATTCAAGCCGGAATTTGAATTTGATGGATTCCCCTTTACACTGAAATCACAACTGGAAGGGAAAGTTACGGAACTGGGAAGTGCTGATTGGCAGGTGTCTGGTGTGGGTAGAGGTTTTGATAATTCATTAAATGAAGCATATCGTAACAGCCGGATTCAACTTTATGGTTATAACCTGGAAGCCCTGAAAAAATATGCTAAAAAGGTAAGAACCTTACTAGAGGAAATACCCCGGGTGGAAGCCAATTCTATTTTTATTAACGGACGGTCTTCTTCCGGGGGGAATATCCATCGGGAATACTATTTGGATATGGATAAAGATAAAATGCAACGAACCAATATTTCTCAGGGCTGGGCACTATATGGTTTGAGTAATTTATCTAAAGAGGAAGATTGGTTAATGTCTGTTACGGATCATATTAGCAGAAAGGATATCTTTTTAATTCCGGATGTGTCAAGCGTACCGGATTTATGGGAGATCAATAATCGACCACTTAAAATTGGAGAAAATAGAACCACTCGAATGACTGAGTGGGGCTCTTTTTATAAAGAAAGAGAGCAAGACCTGATAAATAAGGAAAATATGGAATACACCATGGTGGTGGAGTTTAATTTTATAGGTAGTTATGGTCAAAAAAAGTATATTATTGGAGCAGTAGAAAAACGTATTCATCAGGAGTTACCAGTTGGTTACCGCATTAAACAACAATATTATCAGGGAGGGTTTTGGAATGATCAGAAAGATGATAACACCCAGATATGGATCATCCTTTTGGTGGCTGTAATCATCTTTTTTATCTGTGCGATCGTATTTGAGTCGCTATTACAACCCCTGGCTGTATTGATGATGATACCACTTTCATTTATTGGGGTATTTCTCACTTTTTACTGGTTTGATTTAGGTTTCGACCAAGGAGGGTATGCCTCATTATTGTTATTAAGTGGATTAACCGTAAACTCAGCGCTATACATTTTAAATGAACTCAACAGTACTCGTCGTCGGTTTCCAAACTTGTCGGGAACAAGAGCCTATCTAAAAGCATTTAATAACAAAATAACGCCTGTAATTCTAACACTTTTATCAACGGTATTGGGATTGGTTCCCTTTTTGTCAGGAGGCAAAAAAGAAGCTTTTTGGTTTAGTCTGGCTTCAGGAACTATTGGAGGATTGATTTTTTCCATACTGGCAATAGTAATCATATTACCATTGTTTGTAAAAGGTGTACGAAAGAAAAATAAAAGAATGAGAAATAGCAGATTGAAATCTATAACTAAGAAAATAATAAAAAGAAACAAAAAATACACGAAACAGAACCAACCTGAATTGGTAGAAAGTTTGTGATATAAAATATAATTAGTACTTGCACGAAAACTTAAGTGGCAGATAAGAAAGCTTCATTTTTGAGGCTTTCGAAGTTCGAAAAATGTGAGTTTACTGCCGTAAATGATCATTTTGAGAGCAAGAGTAACAGCCTGCCCCGATTATTTCGGGGAAAAAAATGGAGTTTTCTTGCTGACACTAATTAACGCACACTCTTTGCTTCTCTAAAGGGATCAGTGTACAAGTTGTTCTAAAGAGAGGATGTTTTAGAGATGTGAAACATGTGTTATGGCTCGCCCATTTAGGGGTTGGTGGAGCGAGGGTAAAATATGATATGAAGGCATGGGGGTAGTCGAGGAATTTAATAGATTGAAAAAGTTAAAGTAATGACAAATACTATTGAATTGAGCATGTTTTATGGCGCAAAGGCTCCTTTATTTGAAAAAGCAAAGATGTTAAGGGGAAATATGACATGTGCTGAAAAATTACTATGGGAAAAGCTGCGAGGAAAGCAACTTATGGGGTTTAAATTCAGAGCATAGCATCCTATTGATATTTTTGTTGCTGACTTTTATTGTCATGTCTTAAGACTAGTTATTGAAATTGATGGAGATAGTCATAATCAAGATGCTCAAAAAGAATATGATCAAGGACGAGAGGTTGAAATGGAAGTATATGGTATTAAAACCTTAAGATTTACAAATAATGAGGTGACTAATAAGCTGAAGGAAGTTATAAATAAAATTAGAAATCACATTAAAGTACGGCAAAAAGAGATAAAGAAAAATGAGGATGATTAAAGGGAACAACGCACAAGTTCCTCTAAAGAGGGGATGTTTCAGAGATATGAAACATGCGCTATGGCTCGCCCCTTTAGGGGATTTGGGGGAGCGATGGTGAGGAAAAGTAAATTATGGCAAGAATACCCGGAGGTATCGAGGGTAGCAACGCAGAAATAATATATGAAAAAAGAGAGAATGAAGTGAAAAGTAAATCGGTGAACAAACAAATCTATAAATCAATAAAATAACTAATATATTCATGAAATCAATTTACATATTCATAAGCGGCTTGATGCTTTTAATAGCCTGTCAATCAAAACAGGAAACGAAATTTAAAACCGGAAAGCGCTCCTTTTCCGATGAAGTGAATGTGGTGGTCACTTCTTTGGCTAAAAGGAAGGCATTTTATAAAGAGTTTGAGAATAATGGAACTTTAAAATCCAATCAACGGGCTCAATTGCCATTTGGTGAACAAGGAAAAATTGTTAAAGTAAATGTTTCGAATGGTCAATTTGTAAATAGAGGAGATGTGATCGCACAGGTTGAAGATGTTACGCAACGTTTCAGTTTTGAGAAAGCTTGCCGTAATGTAGATCGTTGTAAACTATCATTCGAAGAGTCGCTGATCAATCAGGGATATACTTTAAAAGATTCGGCGGATGTTCCTGAGAATATCATGAAAATGGCACTGATACGTTCCGGCTACCAGGATGCAATTAACGATCAGTATTTAGCGGCTTATCGCTTAAGAGAAACCAAAGTAATTGCCCCGTTTAATGGTATTGTAGCAGATCTGGAGGCAAAGCCCAACAACGAGACTTCTCATTATAAATTCTGCTGTACATTAATAGATAATAAAGCTTTCGAGGTCTCTTTTCCTATGCTTGAAAGTGAGATTTCACAATTGCAAACAGGAATGCGGGTTGAGGTCATTCCTTTTGCCTTTTCTGGCGATACCCTTATTGGTAAGCTTTCAGAGATCAATCCTAAAGTAGAAGAAAACGGAATGGTGAATGTGAAAGCATTGGTTTATAATACAGGAAAGTTGGTAGATGGTATGAATGTAAAAGTGATGGTAAAAAAAGAATTAGGTGAGAACTTATGCGTTCCCAAAGAAGCAGTAACATTGCGTCAGGAACGAAACGTGGTGTTTGTAGCTCATAACGATACCGCCTATTGGCGATATGTGGATGTAGGTGAAACCAACTCTTCTTATTCAATCATTAAAGGAGGGGTAGGAGAAGGAGAACAAGTAGTGATTGAAGGTAATTTTAACCTGGCTCATTTGTCTCCCATTCAAGTGATTAAGCAACAATAAAATCAAACCGGATAATATACTCAAATGATCATTAGTACAAAAAAAGCTCTTTTTTCCATTGTAACGATATTATTTTTAGGAGCTCATTCAATTGATGCCCAGCAACTGGAGCTTACCCTGGAAAAAGCCATCGAACTGGCCCGAAAACAATCTTTTGAGGCTTTTCGCTCGAAAAATGCCTATCTGGATAAAACACTCAGCTTTGAATCTTATAAAAAGATGTTGTATCCCCGATTGAACATCTCCTTAACCCCCGGAAATTATGATCGTTCTATTTCTGAATTATGGGATTCAGAAGAAGGAAGATACAAACCTTATGAGGTTCAATGGCTAACATCTGTAGGGGATATATCTTTAAGCAAGCCTGTAGGTTTAACAGGAGGTAATTTATACGTGAGCTCGTCATTAAGGCGTTCTATGACCTATTATGAGAATGCAGAAAATGTACAAAACTACATCTCAAATCCCATTTCTATTTATTACTCTCAGGATTTTAATGCTGTAAATCAGTACAAATGGCGTTCAAAGCTGGAGCCATTGCAATTTAAACAAGCAACAAAACAATTTATTGAGGATTCAGAGACTACTACTATTAAAACCATTCAGCTTTATTATAATTTGCTGGATGCGGAATTAAACTTAAAAATCGCCACCCTGAATAAAAATAATGCCGACACACTTTACCTTTTTGGTATTAGAAAATTAAAGATAGGAGCCATCACACGTGCAGAATATTTAAGGCTTGAACTTAATAAAGTTAATGCAAACATTTATTTAGAGTCGCAACAATTGAAACGACAAGAGGCATTAATTGAAATGAATAATTTCCTGGAATTGCCACGGGAATCAAAACTGATTTGTACTTATTCTAATGAAATACCACACTTATCGATCTCTGCAGCACAAGCCATTGACAAAGCTTATGAAAATAATCCGGATATGTTAGCGCTAGAGCAGAAATTGATTTTATCGAAAAAAGCCATAAAAGATGCCAATGCCCAACGATTAAGAGCCAGCTTCAAGGCCAATGTGGGTTTAAACCAGAATCAGGAAAGTTTTACAGAAGCATATAACAACCTAAGAGATCGGCAAGGTGTGTCTTTTACACTTTCTATGCCCATTATTGATTGGGGTGAAAACAGGAGAAATATACGACAGGCCAAGCTTAATAAACAACTGGTTGAAGAAAGTAACCGGAAACAAAAAGATGCACTGGAGATTGAAGTACTGAAAATGGTACAAGATTTTAATATTCAGGGTAAACAGGTAGAAGCTTCAGCTTTGGCTGATAGTATTTCAAGGGTAGCTTACGAAGCTGTTCAGCAGCAGTTTATATTGGGTAAAGCAAATATTGTAGACCTTAATACTTCATACACAGATATGCAAAGTGCCCAGAATAAGTATATGAACACTTTACGTAACTTTTGGATACGGCTCTATTCCCTGCGTAAAATATGTTTATTCGATTTTGAGAAAAATACGGATTTGTCCTTTGATGATCAATCCATTATTGTAGAATAATTTAAATTAAAACTCTCCTAATGGTTCATTTTTTATTGAAACGCCCCATAGCTGTTATCATGACTTTTATTGCGGTCATAGTGCTGGGTATTGTATCATCAAACCTGATCCCTGTTTCTTTGTTGCCTGATATTGCTATACCCGAAATCACCCTGCAAATATCAGCGCCGGAAAAATCAGTTCAGGAAGTAGAAAGTTATTTTGTCAAGCCTATCAGAAGACAATTACTGCAGGTAGGTCATCTGAATGATATCGAAAGTACTTCAACAAATGGTCATGGAATGGTGAGATTAACCTTTAAATATGGCACTGATATTAACTATGCTTTTGTAGAGGTAAATGAGAAAATGGATGCATTGATGTCGTCCATGCCCAAGGAGTTTGAACGTCCAAGAATCATTAAAGCCTCAGCATCTGATATTCCTGTTTTTTATATGGCTGTATCTTTAAAAGATACTTCAGTATATGAAAAGGAACAGCGCTTTATGGAGCTAAGTGAGTTTAGTGAGCAGGTGATTAAAAAACGTATTGAGCAAATGCCAGAGGTGGCAATGGTAGATATTAGCGGATTGGAATATCCAGAAATAGGCTTGCACGTTGATTTGGATAAACTCCATACATTGGGCATTGATTACCAAACCATTCAAAAAACCTTACAGGATAATGACTTCTCTTTGGGTAATATAAAGGTGCGAAATGGTATGTACGAATTCAATGTGAAGTATGCAACCTTATTAAAAAACAGAAGAGATATTGAAGAATTAACGATAAAATCCGGAACTCGAATCTTTAAATTGAGAGAACTGGCTGTTATTGATGTGGCACCGCAACCGGGTAAAGGTATTTTTATTGATAAATCGGGTCAATCCGTAATTATGGCGGTGATTAAAAAGTCTGATGCGCGTATGGAAGACTTACGTGAGGCAACAGCTACAATGATGCAGAATCTAAAAGAAGATTATCCGCGGTTAAGATTTGAATTATCTCGTAACCAGACTGAATTACTGGATTATTCTATTTCCAATTTACAGAGTAGTCTTATCATTGGTGCGATATTGGCATTTTTTATCATGTTGTTTTTTCTCAAAGATCTAAAATCGCCATTGCTTATCGGCATTTCTATCCCGGTTAGTTTATTAGTAAGCTTATTATTCTTTTACCTGTTTGATGTATCCATCAATATCATCTCTCTCTCAGGGCTTATTTTAGGAGTGGGTATGATGATTGATAATTCCATTATTGTCATCGATAACATTAATCAACATTACTCTCAAGGGAAAAAAGATATTTTCAAAGCCTGTCTTACAGGTACCAATGAAGTAATTCGCCCGCTCATTAGTTCAGTGCTTACCACCTGTGCCGTATTTGTACCACTGATCTTTTTGAGTGGTATTTCCGGAGCTCTTTTTTATGATCAGGCCATTGCAATCTCCATTGGATTAGGGGCATCACTAATTGTATCTATTACCCTGATACCTGTTTTATTCCATCTTTTTTATAATAGGAAAAAACAACAAAGCAAAAAGAATCCCAACAAATGGTTATCAAAGCTTCAGATTTATTCCGGGATTGAAAGTAGCTATGAAAGAGTATACGACCGAATATTTAAAAACAGGCTTATTTTTCTAATTGGCACTTCATTGCTATTAGTTGTAGGTTTTATAGCATTTTCCAATATGCGTAAAGAACGTTTTCCAGCTCTGGAACAAGTAGATGCTATTCTGTCTGTTGACTGGAACAGAAATATCAGTATGGATGAAAATCATCATCGTGTAGAGTCATTCTTACAATTGGTGGATTCGTTGACACTTCAGGTGGCCTGTCAGGTAGGTGAGCAATCTTTTGTTTTAGATGGAGGTAATCAATTATCAGCATCCGAAGCATCTGTATATTTTCAAACATCGTCATCGGCTCAACGGATTTTTGTTCAAGATGTTTTAACCAATTGGATGGATACCTACCATCCGGAAGCCATTTATAAATTTGTACCTCCTGAATCTATCTTTGAAAAACTCTTTGGAAGCAATGAAGCACCATTGGAAGTGAGAATGTGGAGCTCGGGCAAAGATGCTTTACCATCACCAGAACAGTTGCAGAAAATCAATAGAACCATTGCTAGTGAAACAGGATTGAGAACATCACAAAAAGTGCCCTTGCAGGAATATTATGAGATTGTACCCCGATTTGATAGAATTAAATTGTATGATATCTCTGTGTCTTATCTGTCAGATATTCTTCGAAAATCATTAAACCGATTACAAATATTTAAATTGCAACAGGGGCAATATAGTGTTCCTGTGATATTAACCGGAAATCGTGAAAGCATATATCGCATCGTACAAAGTGTAAGGGTAAATAGTACAAAAAAAGGAAGTATACCAGTTAGTGAATTAGTTAATATCCGTCGAATTGCAGGATATAAATTGGTGAAAGGTGGAAAAAATGATGCTTTTGTAACTCTTGGGTATGATATTGAAGATAGTCAAATGGATGAGGTTATGAGTGATATAAATCAAATAATTAAGCAGGAACCAGATTTACATGTAAAATATACCGGGCAACTTTTTTCTAACCGCACCCTATTTAAAGAGCTGATGATTGTAATGGTAGTTGCGCTATTGTTACTTTATTTTATTCTAGCTTCTCAATTTGAATCGATATTACAACCTTTTATTGTTTTTATTGAAATTCCGATTGATATAGCAGGGGCTTTACTGTTGTTATGGATAACAGGGAATAGTTTAAATATTATGAGTATGATTGGTTTGGTGGTGATGACAGGTATTATTATTAACGATTCAATCCTGAAGATTGATACTATTAATAGGATGGTTCGAGAAGGTCATAAAGTGGTTGATGCTATTCATATGGCTGGGCGAAAGCGACTAAAACCCATTATCATGACCAGTGCCACAACTATTCTGGCCATGATTCCATTTTTATGGGGGGATGACATGGGATCTCGCCTTCAACAGCCTCTCGCCTGGGCTATTATAGGTGGGATGACTATAGGAACATTTGTGAGTTTATTTTTTATTCCGTTAGCTTATTATTATATGAATAAATCTAAGTTGTAATTAAAGCCTGTTTATCCCTGATTATTAAAAAAATATCATGAACATTGAAAGTACAATTATTTCGGAAACAAAAGTAGAGTATAGCTTGGATGAGCTATGCCTAAATAAGCATTAATCATGAAATAGATTGAGTCATAGCCCTAGTTGCAACGATATTTAGTAACGCAGTATAATTTAATAGACTAAAATTACAATCTTAATATCTTTGGGATATGGGCATTATGGACTTTCTACTATAGAAAAGGGATTAATGTTAAAACAAACAAAGCGCAGACTCTACTATAGAATCTGCGCTCTTATAAATACGAAAACATAATAACCTGAGTTCGATTAAAATTAGCGAGCTCAAAATTCAGTAAATGATTGATTTACAATATAAATTTTTGAGAC
>JBNKGY010000154.1:0-10098 GCA_050290065.1 Marinilabiliaceae bacterium | reverse complement strand
CCTGGTCCCGCAGTCCAAAAGCGCATGTGGTATCACATGCGCTTTTTGTTTAGCAATAGAACGCAGTTTTTCCTGATTGACCTGATTTATAAAAAAGATCAGGTAGATCAGGTCAATCTGCGTTATCTGCGTTCTATTGAATAATGACCAATAACTTTAGTTTACTCGTAATTCGAAACTCGTAACTTTACATGATTACCGCAGAAAACATTTACATGCACTACCCTGTACCTAAAAAGTACATTGAATATATAACCAAACCATTCAAACAAGACAAATTTACTGCCTTATATGGACTGAATATAAAAATAGAAACAGGAGACCGTGTCGCTTTCTTAGGTACTAACGGTGCTGGAAAAACAACTTTTTTAAAAATAATAGGTGGTTTATTATATCCATCATCAGGCACTCTGACAGTAAATGGTAATGACACTGCCAAAGAAAATTTAAAAGCCCGTAAAAATGTTGGATTTGTACTTAATGAAGAACGTAGTTTTTATTGGAGATTATCCGGTAAACAAAATTTAGAATTCTTTGGCACATTGGATAATTTACATGGAGAACAATTAGAACAAAAAGTTCAGGAATTAATAAAGCTAGTTGGATTAGAAGATGCCCAACATAAGCTTTTTGCTGGATACTCTTCTGGCATGAAACAACGCTTGGCCATTGCCCGAGGTTTGTTATCTGATCCGGATATCCTAATATTGGATGAACCTACCCGTACCTTAGACCCAATATCGGCAGAAGATATATCACATATTATTTCCGATCGCATTCACAGCAAGAAAGGACGGACTTTATTGATTGCTACCCATAGCTTAACAGAAGCAGAAGCCCTTTGCAATAAAGCATGTATAATGAAAAAAGGAAGAATACTGGTCTATACTGAAATTGAAAAACTACTGGCTGAATATGGTACATTAGAAAGGTGTTATAAAGCTTTGATAGGATCGGATATAGAAGGTAGGAACATGGAGAAGGGATTTGAGGAAACGGGAGTCGGGAGACAGGAGACAGAAATTTCCATTACAACCAATCACTAATTATCTAATGATCAATTATCCATTGACCAGAAATAACTTTAGCTCACTTGTAACTAGTAACATATTTATGACTAAATTATACAAAACAAAAGCCTTCATAAAACGCGATTTTACCATTTTACTAAGTTACAAAATGGCGCTTATCACAACCACTATGGGAACAATTTTCCCCTTGTTGACTTATTTCTTTATCGCAAAACTTGTTCCGGATGGTAGTTCTCTGGAGGGCTTATCTCAATATGGTGGTGATTATTTTTCTTTCACATTAATCGGCATTGCATTTACCACCTACTTTATAATGGCCGTTCAGGAGTTTTCAGCAACAACACGGCGCGATCAGATGGCTGGGTGCCTGGAAGCTCTTTTAAGTTCACAGACCGATACAAAATCCATAATTTTTATGTCTGCATTGTTTAAGTTTATTCACAATGGAACAGTATTGGTATTTATGTTTTTGGTTTCTGCTCTTTTTTTAGGCTTCGATTTTTCAAATACCAATATACCAGCACTTCTACTAACAATAATTCTATCAATGATTGTATTTATTAGTTTAGGTATTTTTTCTGCCGCAGGCACAATAATCTTTAAACAAGGCGAGCCTTTTGGATTAATCTTTGGTTCTTTAAGTTCACTACTTGGTGGTGCCGTTTTTCCAATAGCCCTATTACCTGCCGGATTAAAAATATTTTCTTTTATTATCCCCATCACTTATTCACTGGATGCTTTACGCTTATCCATTCTTAATGGTTATTCAGTTGCCATGCTTTCAAAACAATTGATTATTTTGGGAGTGATTGCAATAATTATATTTCCTTTAAGTCTCAAATTTTTTGAATGGGCAGTGGAGAAGGGGAAGAGGGAAGGGACTTTGATGCAGTATTAAATTGGTCATTTGTCACTGAGTATTGGATAATTGGAAATTAGATAATTTGTAATTTATCAGTTGAAAATAAATATCAGTAATGGAATTAGAAGAGTTACGGGTTTATAATATGGCAATGGAACTTGGTGAGGAGGTATGGGGAATTGTAACAAAATGGAACTATTTTGAAAAAGACACTGTTGGAAAATAATTGGTAAGAGCCTGTGATTCGATTGCAGCAAACCTAAGTGAAGGTTTTGGAAGATTTCATTATAAAGAAACTAAAAACTTTAGATACTATTCTCGTGGTTCATTGTACGAAACCAAAACATGATTAACTAAAGCCTATAATAGGAACCTTATTATTGATGATCAGTTTCAAGCGTTCATGCAGAGAATAGATATAATCGGTAAAATGTTAAATAAATATATTTCATCAATAGGTCAACAACTTACCAATAGTTCTCAATGACTAATATCCAATGACCAGTGACCACTGAGCAATATCTAATAATCTAATGACTTCATAACATGACAATGGACAAAATAAGAAAAAAGAGACCCTGGATACATAGAAATATCTGGTACGTAATAGTAGGAACAGTAGTATTTGGATTGATTATTTTCCAGATAGCCTTTGCCGACCATAGTTCAAAACTAAACGTGGAAATTGATAAAATTACTATTGAAGAAGTAGAACAGAATTTGTTCCAGGATTACATAGCGGTAATTGGTACAGTGGAGCCTATTCAGACAATCTATCTGGATGCTACAGTAGGTGGTAGTGTTGACGAAATTTATGTGGATGAAGGGACAAAAGTAAAAAAAGGACAAGCTATCTTGAAACTGCAAAACGACAATCTTGTGTTGGAGATATCCAACAACGAGGCGCAAGTCGAAAGGGCGATCAACGATTTGGAGTCAATGCGTTTAAACCTTCAAAACCAAAAGATTAGTAATGAAAACAGGTTAAATAACCTCTATTACGACATTCTACAATTAAAAAGGCAATATGACAGAAACCAAGAACTTTTTGCTGGAGAACATATATCAAAAGAAGAACTGGATGTAGCCCGTGAGAATTATGAGCGCAATGTTAAAGAGTATGATTTGCTTCAGGAAAAAGCCAAACAGGATTCTATATTCATGCTCCGCAGGATATCTTCGTCAAAAAACTCAATTGACAGAATGAATAACAACCTGAACCTTACGCGAAAGAGGCTGGAGAAACTTTCTTTAAAAGCACCTATAAATGGTGAATTAGCCACTTTAAACCCTGAAATTGGCGAGGTAATTAATTATGGAACGCGAATTGGTACGATAAACATATTAGATTCCTATAAACTCAGGGTTGAAATAGATGAGCATTATATTTCCAGAGTTACGCGAGAATTAAAAGGGGAATGTGATTTTTCAAATACTATGTATCCTGCTGTAATTACAAAAAATTATCCCGAAGTAGTGGAAGGCCGCTTTGCCGTGGATATGGAATTCACAAAAGATACTCCAAAGGATATTCGCATTGGGCAAACATCACGTATTCGTCTTGAACTGGGCGAGTCAAAACAGGCAACTTTAATTCCACGTGGTGGATTTTATCAAAGTACAGGTGGGCAGTGGGTATTTGTGGTAGATGCATCCGGCGAATTTGCAGTAAAAAGAGAAATCCGCATAGGCCGACAGAATCCTAAGTATTATGAAGTCATAGAAGGATTGGAGCCAGGTGAGCAAGTGATTGTTTCGAGCTATGATAATTTTGGGGAGGTGGATAAATTAATGTTGAAATGATACGTGATAGATCACTGATGACGCTGATTGAGCGGATTTACACTGATAATTTATCTGTGACAATCAGTTTGATCTGCGTTATCAGCGTTCAATAAAAATTATGAATTATTTACATTCAGATATTACTGATAAGGTCATCAAAGCTTTTTACACTGTCTATAATCAGCCTGGTTATGGTTTTCTCGAAAAAGTTTATGAAAATGCCGTGTACATTGAGTCACAAAAATTTGGAATAATAGTATCAAATCAACAGTCTTAAAGTGCAATATTACAATCAAATTGTTGGTAACTATTTTGCAGATATAGAGGTTAATGATGTCGTCATTGTAGAGCTTAAAACAGCAGAAACCTTTGTGAATAATATGAATTTCAGCTAATTAAATATTTGAAAGCTACAAACATTTAAGTGAGGCTATTGCTAAACTTTGGTAAGAATCCCCAATTTTAAAGGAAGATATTTACAAATCAAGAATAGAAAACAGATAACGCTGATTCAAAAGATTTTCGCTGATAAGTGATTATCTGTAAAATCAGTGTTATCAGCGTTCCATAAAAAAGATTATGAAGAAACTATTTATAACGACAAGCATAATATTTATCACTAGTTTTTGGCTTTCTGCCCAGCAACAAGTGCTAACTTACGATGAAGCCATCCACATTGCCTTGGAACAAAACATTCAGATAAAACAGCAACAAAACAACTTAAAAATTAGTCAGGCAGAGAAACAACAAAGCTTGGCAAACTTTCTACCGGGAGTTAGTGCCAATGGTAGGGGTAACCGCACTGATGGCCGGCAATGGTCTAATGAGGAATCAATGATGGTCAATACAACCATAGACCGGGTAAGTTATAGTATTGGAGCAGACATGACTGTTTTTAACGGATTTCGGAATGTATACCGGCTTCACCAATCGAACAATCTTTTGGAAGCACAAAAACAGCAGGTGGAGCAAAGCAAACAGGATATTATTTACCGGGTATCCCAGCAATTTATTCAAATCTTACTCGATAAGGAATTGGTATTAATAGCAGAACAGGATGTTGAAATACAAAGAAAGTTATATGAGCAACTTAGCGTATTTGTAAAGACAGGAGCACGGACGAAAACTGAACTACTCTCACAAGAAGCACAACTTAAAACAAGCGAAGTGAACCTACTTTCATGGCAAAATCAACTACGACAGGATAAATCAAACCTTGCCAAAACTTTATTTCTTGACTCACAAGAAGAATTTAACTTGCTTCCACCCAATTGGAATATAGATAGCATATTAAATTCCAATTACAATATTGATTCATTGTATCAGAGAGCATTTAACGCACGTCCTGATTTAAAAAAGTTAAAAGCAGAAGAAAAAGCAAATAAAAGCGATATTGCTATATCCCGTTCTGGTTATATGCCCAGGGTAAGCATTTATTACAATTATGGTTCAGATTATTCGTCCAATTACAGGCGTTTAAACCCAGCAGACAGCCTTTATTACAAAATTGCTTTTGAAGACCAGTTATTTAAAGAAAACTACTCGCACCAATATGGTTTTAATATTAGCATACCCATTTTTAACCGCTTGCAAACAAGAACAAATGTAGTACGATCCAAAATTGAGTATGAAAATGCAAAATTGGATTATCAAGATTTTGAAATGCAACTTGAAATTGATATCCAAAATGCATATCAGGATTTTATATCACAGAAAGAAACCTATTTAGCCAATCGCATACGGGCAAATGCATCCCAAAATGCTTATGAAAAGCAGCAGGAATTATATCGTACTGGCCAGGGAAGCCTTATTGATTTAAACATTGAAAACAGTCGAAGAATTGAAGCTCAATCGGAAGAGGCGCAGGCTAAATTCAACTTGGTTTTTCAGCAGATTGTTTTGGAGTACCATATAGGAGATTTAAGATAAAGGTGTGAAGGAAAAAGGAGAAAGAACACGGAAAAGGGATTAGAGGAAACAGAATTCGGGATACAGGAAACAGGGAAATGACAATAATTACAAGAAAAGACCAATTATCCAGTTACCAATGACAATTTACAAATAACATCATGATAAGTACTAAACTCAACAGGATTATAGAACTACTTTTAATAACACTGCTTTTTATTTTCCCATTTTCATACGAGAATTTAAATACAAAATGGGCAATACTTTTTGCTGTGGTTTTAGGATTCTTATTATTATGGCTGGTTTTTAACAATCGACTTAATACCAAAAAGCAAATCTTCCTAACTATTCAGATGATATTATTTGTAATAATTTTTGAATTTGTTGAGAAAGTAAATATTAGCCAGCTTTTTAATATTCAAAATCCGTTGGGTTGGCGAATCCCTTTCTCAACTATTCTTTTGTCAATAGCCACATTAACTTTTGCAATAAAGATTTTGATGGATAAAAAACTAACATTAAACATTCCGGAATATTTCAAATATTTTTTTGCTTCCATGCTTTTTCTTGTCATACTTATGATTCTATTTTATCCTTTCATGAAGTTTCATTACAATATAAGTCTTGATTCAAATATTGAGTTGTTAAATAAAGTTTTTAAGTATGCTTTGTTGGTGTTGCTTGTTTCAACTCATTTAAGCAAGGAGGGTACAATAAAGAAAATAAACATTGGTTTAGCCTCCGGTATTGGTGTAGCATTGGTACTTAACCTTCTTCTAAATTCTTAACCTTAACCTCAGCCTCAAAAATCATGAAGAATATATTACAAAAATTAATTGATTACGTATTGCTGGCAACGCTGATTATTTTTCCCCTTTCCGTAAACATAGCGTTGATCTCGCCTAACGATCCCGGGCATCCGCTTGTTGCCATAAATTTCTCGTTGACAGATATGTTTATCGGACCTTTATTAGTGCTTTGGGTAATGAAACTCATCGTATTCAAAGAATGGAAACAATTAAAACTTCCACCCTTGTCGATACTTGTTTTGGTTGTGGTTGTATTAATTTCCTTTGTAAATGCTACCTCAATGAGTGTATGGGCGAAAGAATCTATTCAAACGATTGAATATTTTATCTTGTTCTATCTTTTATTGTTGAATAATTTCAAATCAATAAAAAGAAAAACCATATTTTACGCATTTTACTTATCAACAAGTATATTGTTGTTGATATCGTTTATTCAACATACAGTATTGGATGCTGATGTTTACCTTGTACGAGGACTTTTTGAAAACCGAAATTTTCTGGGAGCATATTTATGTATGGTTATTCCCTTTGTTTATATCGAATTTATTAGTTCAAAAAAATTACATGTAAAAATATGGATGGCCTCACTGCTAATAACTTCTGTTTGGATATTAGTATCCGGAAGCGCTCTTATAGCCCTTGTAATAGCTTTGGCACTTGTTAGTTGGAAGTATGGCAAAAAGTTATTGTTACGCTACCTGGTTTTTATTATTATAATTAGCAGTATATACCCATTTGTTCTTCCTTCAAAGAATGTGCCTGGATTAAAGAATTTTTTTTCTATTTACGAACAGGGAAGTATCAATGAAAATTATTACCGCAGGTTAACTATGTTAGGAGATAAGGGAAAAAGAACGCTACTACATAAAGAAATGGGCGATAATTATATACAAATAACTATCGGGCAATATTTTGAACCTTCATTACCCGGGCCAAAAAAAGGGGAACGGTATAAAGATATGGAGGATAAAAAACATATCAAAAACCGGTACCTTGAAATGCAGGCCTCTTTGAATATGATTTCCGAAAATACCCTGTTAGGGGTAGGGGCTGGAAATTTTCAAGATAATATAGGGATCTGCTATAAAGAACTTCCAAAGGTAAATACAGCGGAACCCGGTCAAAATAATGGCTATCTTGTTATTGGTTCAACACTGGGCATATTTGGGTTAAGTTCATTAATATGGGTGTTTTTTTCCATTTTGAAAGACCTGCAGGTTAAAAATATAGATTCATTTGAAAAAAGAGAACAGGTAGTAAGGCTTGGATTATTTGGTTCTGTTTTATCATGTATGATTGTAAACTTTTTTGTATATATTCTTTCTGCAAGTTTAATGGTTCCATTTATCTTTTTAATTTATCTTTCATTTAATAATACAAATAGCTTGAATGACTATGAATCCTAGCAAATTGAAATTTTATGTTGTAATATTTATATCAGCAATTCTTACGATTTTTTTCATTCTAACTTAATCCATAGAAAAAATAGGGGGAAATGAATATATCTGGATTGAACAAAAACATATTTTCTGTAATGCATAGCTAGCTAATTTTCAAGCTAATATAATTATTTCAAATCGTCACTGTTTAAAAAGCTATCAATAAGAGAATTATAAAAGATTTCAAAGAACCTCTATTAATTTTTAGTAGATACTAACAATAAAGATTATTACATGAAAAAGATTTTCATTTTTTTTGCAGGTATATTATCAGTTTCATTTATTTTAATTAATTCTTTTGAGCGAATTGCTCAGGAGTTTAATTATGTTTTCGAAGCTGAGGATGTTTTAGAAATAAACTACCCTCTTGTTGTTTCAGAGAATGATACTATAGGGGCTTCAAAAAATCAGTTTTTGGTCACACAAGGCAGGTCAAATGTACATAGGCAGTATTCAGGATATGCTATGTACAAATTAAATATTGAAGAATCAAAGAATTATCAAGTTTGGGGAAGGTTTTATTGGCCAAATGCTTGTGCGAATTCATTTGGTATTTCTGTTAATAATGATAAAATTAAGTCATTTGGAGGTGATGGGATTTTAAATACATGGCACTGGGTAAGTGCAGGAGAACAACATTTCAAAAAAGGAGAGAATAAGATATTACTTTGGAATTCTGAACTTGGGGCAATAGCAGATTTATTTTTGATATCGTCAGATATCAATTTTAAACCTTCTGGTTTTGGCAAATCATCTGAAGTTGTTTTAGATTTCGATCAAAGAATATCATATGAAAATATAGGTTTTAATGATGAATATTGGAACCTTAGAAATACTGAAGGTAATAACAAAACTATTTATAACAAACCCAATAGTGATAATATTAATATTTTTTTTCCAACTGAAGTTAACACCGGTGATTACATGTTTATGAGTGCGATTAAAATCGGAAATCAATACTCAAATTCTTGTGCATTGGTATATTTTGATTATAAAAATGATGAAAACTATAAAAAGATAGTATTATCTAAAAATGAAATAACGTTAATGGTTATAAATGAAGGTAATATAAAAGACTCAATATGTAAATCATTTACTATGTTGGATACTTCTATTTTTAATGATTTAATGATAATTAAAAGAAAAAATAAGTTAACTATTAAACTGGGGGGAATTAGTTTATTCTGTATCCCTGGAAAGGGAAAGAATGGTAAAATAGGGATCAGCTCAACGTTAGGGGATGTGTATTTTGATAATATTATTAACTTAAATGATTTATCAGCTTCATATTTTCAAAATTTCCACTATTCTGTTGTTTTTCCAACAAATGTTAAACCCGAAACTAAATATAACTATTCTGAAATATTCAAAACGGATGGAGTATATTACTGGATAAAAAGTGGTGACTGGAAAGGATTCTGGCCATCTCAACTTTCTTCTGATAAAAGTGATTATAGTAATGTTGAGGCTCTAATTGGGAAAAAGAAAGGAGATAATAATCCATTGATTGTTATTGGGAGACATTATTGGCAAAATTATTCATTAAAATGCCAAATTAAAAATTCTTCCTATTGTACGTCCGGAGTCTGTTTTTATTATCAGGATAATGATAATATGTATTTATTAAGAATTAACAATAAAAAGGATAAAAATAATGTTGAATTAGTTGTTAGGGATAAGGGTGAAGAAAGAGTTATTGATAGCAAAGATTATAGTTTTCCAATATATAATTGGGTTAAAACAGAAGTTCAGTTGTTAAATTCCAGGATCGTCGTTTTTCTTGATAATCAAGAAGTATTTGATATTACAGATTCCAATTTTGTTGATGGTAAAGTTGGTTTTTGGAACAATTCAGATGAGTATGTGTCATACGATGATATTGAAATTACAAATATTGGACAAATTGAGGATAGGCATTATTTTACCTCGAAGCAATATAACTTTAATTATGCCACTAATTTTACTAAGGATATATCAGACTGGGATTTAAAAAATATTCACTTATTACCATATTTTACAATAAAAAAGGATTTATATAAGGATGCTGAGTTGAAACATAGAAAAGAATTTCATGATAGTATTAAAGTAAATGTTACAGCCAAAAAGTCTAAAGATATAGGTGTTTATTTTAAACTATGCTCAACAGACAATAATACTTCATATAGATGTGAAGTTATTGATAACAATGTTTATCTCTTAAAAAACGGAGAAGTGATTTATAAAAAATCAGTAAGTGTATCCAATGATTTCATATCTTATGAGTT
>JBNKGY010000153.1:0-10250 GCA_050290065.1 Marinilabiliaceae bacterium | reverse complement strand
TTTAAAACCAAAATAGTTGTTGGAGCAGTAATATTTTTAGTGGCATTATATATTATTCGATGGATCTTGTTTAAAATTATTGTTAAGAAAAAATTTATGCCTCATTTATTTATTGCACCCAGAGGTTTAATTTCAATTTTGTTGTATTTTGCCATACCTGAGGATTTTTTAATAAATGATTTTGAAACCGGAATTCTATTATTTGTAATTTTAGGCACAAGCGTTATCATGGCTTGGGCATTAGTGCATTATAAATTAGGGAAAACCGGAAGGTTAAGAAAATTAGCCAATGTTAAATCTAAAGTGATTTTTAAACCTCCTTTTACTATAATAAGAAAAGTAAAAGATGAGGAAAATAGTGAAGAAAGGAGTGATCAACTAATTGGTTGATAATGTTTATTATTAATGGATGAAAGTTATATGAATAGTAATAATTTGATAAAAGTACTTTTAATTATTTTTTTATATTTTGGAGTTCTCAATATAATAAAAGCACAAATATGTGAAACAGGTCGTCCATTTTTTTATACAGAAAGAATAAAAAGTGAAACTGATGTAAAAACTCATATATACAACTACCCAAAGAGTAAGTTGAAAAATGTTTCGAAAAAAGAAGAAACTGGTTCACTCAATTTTGCACATCAATTTACGGTTAATTATACACCTGAAAATAGTGGAGAAATCGTTATTCTTAAAAATGGCACAAAAGTCTGGTATCTGGTAATTAGCTCTCCTAATGCATATTCAATTAATTTAATATTTGATAGATTTAAACTTCCCAAAGGTGCAAAGCTTTACATATATAATGAAGAATTAACGGATATAATAGGAGCATTTACTTATAAGAATAATAAACCTTCAGGTGTATTAGCAACAGCACCCGTAGGAGGCGATAAAATTATTGTGGAATATCAGGAACCGGCAGATGTAGAGTTTGACGGAGAATTACTTATTGGGGCTGTAAATCATGATTTTTTAGGAGTATTTAGAAATAATTCGTTAAAAACTGGATATTTTGGGGATTCAGGAGGTTGTAATGAAGATATGAGTTGTTATGATTTTGATAATAATATTGACGTTTCTCGTTCGGTAGTTAAAATGATTATTAATGGTACGGAATTATGTACAGGTACTATGATTAACAATTCGAATAACGATGGCACACCTTATTTAATTACTGCAGCTCATTGTTTTAGAGAAGATAAAACCGCCAATAATACGATTGTCTATTTTAATTATGATTCACCGCATTGTAGCGAAATAATCGAAGGTTCCAAGTCAAATACTATATCCGGAGCATCTACAAAAGTATTAGTAGACTCTTTAGATATTGCTCTGGTGGAATTGTCGAAAATGCCACCAGCTAATTACCAACCATATTATGCAGGATGGTCTTTGTCAAGCGCACCGACGGGGCCCTATATTTGTATTCATCACCCACAGGGAGACGTAAAAAAAATAGCTACTTCTGTAACAGATGTTGAACAATATACATTTAAAGAGTCTTCTAATTTTCCGTATGCACAGGTGAATAATTTTCATTGGCGTGTTCCTGTTTGGAATAGTGGCACCACTGAAGGAGGATCTTCTGGCAGTGCATTATTTGATTCTAATTACAGATTAATTGGAACTTTGTCAGGAGGAGAGGCTTCTTGTGGTCATCAGGTAAACGATTATTTTTCACAATTTTATAAGGCCTGGGATCATAATTCCGAAAGTACAGGTCAGTTTGCTTATTGGCTTGATCCTGAAAATACGGGTGTTCAGAACCTTGAAGGTTTAGATCCTTATGAAACGAATAGAGACTTTCGAATTTCAAACGTACAACAAGGGGAGATTCCTGCAGTTGAAAGATATCAGGGTGCAGGTTATTTAAGCGGACATAATGACTTGGGAATCACAACTTATGCCGAAAGGTTTTCAGGAATTCAATCTGCAAGAATTAAAGGAGTATATATTATGCCTGGTCAAAGTGTCTATAGTTCTACACAATCAATTAATTTGTTGGTTTGGAATGGAAATCAAACACCGACCAATCTTATTGCACATAAAGATGGAATTACATTAAATGAATTACGCAAAAATAAAGAAGTATACGTAGAATTTGATACAGAAATTGATGTGACGGGAACTTTTTTTGTTGGGTATGATATTGATTATTCCGGTTCACCTATAGATAGTTTTGCAGTATATCATAGTAGTAATGAGAATAGTAAAACATTAAATACTATGATGGTCAAAAATAATAATAACTGGGAGTTAGCTTCTCAATTATATGGTACTGGAAACAAATCTTTATGGATAGATATTATAGCAGATATGGTGATTTGGGCAGATACTCAAGTAGTACCGGATTTTACCAGTAATATATTAATTTATCCAAACCCTGTGGTTGAAAATACTTTATTATATTTTGATAGTGATAAAGATTATATTCAGAATTATGAAATTGTAGGTATTAATGGTTCAGTTATTGAAAAACACGTTGTAAACAGGCTTTCGCATAAATACCCAATAAATATAAATAATCTGTCTCCCGGTTTATATCTTATTAAATTTTTATTAGCAGATAACCATATCGTATGTAGAAAATTTATAATTACTACTCAATAATTTTAATATCATCAATACAGGCATAAGCAGGTGTTCTCATTACATTATTTTCAACATCTGATGAAGATAGACTGAATTCAAGTTTATTGATCTTACCCAAATAGGTTAAGTTCAATTTTTTCCATTCCTTAATAATATAGTCTTCTTTTTTACTGTTTGCCCGATAGTCAGCAAGATAAAATTCTATGCTTCCTGTTTCAATGCCTTCTTTATTGAATCCTTTAATTATCAATTTAAACCAGTCAGGATCAGTGCCATCAGTTCCGCCAAAAACTTTAAAATCCTCTGAGTCTTGATCAATAATGGCAGTATTATTAACCATTAAACTTCTAAAAAGATGATCTTCTCCATCTGCTGTTTCTAAATATATTGGAACATTATTTCTTTGTCTGAATACCACAAAATTATTGTTCTTTTTATCCTTTGGCAGGTTATATGAACTATAAAAATTCTTAATATTATTATTACCAGCAAACCCTGATAGGTTTGAATAAACAAAACCACTAAAGGATTCATATATTGGCACCCCTGAATATATGAAGTTCAACTTCTTAGAAGTAAAAAATGTTTGGTCTTCCGGGGAAGTTCCAAATGTATCTGTCTTAATAACAATATCTTCAATGTCTGTATTAAACATCGATTGGGCTAGTATATTTATACTCTGGGTTCCCCGGTCATTATTTACTGTAAAAACATAATTATAGCTTCGCAATATTTCTGGTATTAAATTTAAATCCTTTTCGGTTGATATCACTTCCCCATCTAATTCCCAGCTATAAGTTGATCCATAATCATAGGTTATTTTAGGTGATAATGTAACTGTGTCAAATACTTCAATTTCATAACCATCTTCTGGCATATTTATATATATATCAGACTCAGGCAACATTTTTTCATTATAGTCACAAGCAACAAATAAAAATGAGATGATGACTGATAGGAATATGAATTTTACAATTTGCTTAGCCATGTGATTGTATTGAAGTATAGTAATTTGATTATTTTGAATTTTCGCTATTAAGTTTAAGCTGATGATCAATAAAACCGGGCAGTTGTTCAACACCTATTCTTTTAGCAATTATTTTTTTGTTTTTATCCAACACAAATATTGCTGGTGTACTATAAATGTCATATAAATTTCTAAAATTACTTTGGTTATAAGGATCATACACATTTATCCACTCTTCTAGTTGATGCTCCGCTATAAAATCAGTCCATTGTTCTTTTTCATGCTGAGTGAAAACAGCAAAAATTTTAATTCCAAGATCTTGATATTTGTCCCAAACCTCTTCTTTAAGTTTTGGTATTTCCTTTTTACAATGACCACATTCGGGCTCCCAAAAAACAAGTATTGTTAGAGGAGAATATACTTCGCTTAATCTAAAATATTGGTTTTCAGGACTAGATAATTTTAGATCAGGCGCATTTTTACCAATTAAATTAGGTTTTAATTTAGTTACTCGATCCTTTAATTTGGTTAAAAATTCCTCATCAACCCAGTCAGCTTCTCCTGATAAATAATATTTCTCAGCCAAAGAAACCATAGCAGCATCCATTCCCATAACTTTACTTTCATTGGCCAAATTAAAGGTATATTGAATCAGGTACTTTTTCATATCCGGATTACTTTTAGCCATATCAATTACCCTAACTGATTCTTTTACGATACTATCGGGGATTTGGAAAACTGTTTTTGTGAAAAAACTTTCTAGTTTTCTTGTGAAGAAAGGAGTTCTAAGTAATCGTTCATCAGTCATGTCTATATTATCAAAATAGTGATTCTTATAATAACTATATTGATTCCACCTTATTACAGAATCAGGAAGGTTCTCATTGGTTTTAAAGTCCGGTACTTCTACCTCATGTAATGCCAGTAAAAATTTTGCCAGAAAAGTTCCTTTATGGTTTTCATATATCTTTTCCCAATAAGAGTTAACTTCTTTTGAGAGTGTTGATAATTCTGTTTTCCATATTTCAACGGAATCAGATTTGTCATCAGTTGACTCCTTAAGTTTATTTTGAATTTCACCTGCTGTTTTTTGTCTTGCAGCTAAAAACTTCTGATAATTATTAAGCACTTTTCCTTGAGTATTACCTTTAATAATCATATTATTTAAAGGATCTTTATTGTTAGCTTTTAAACTAAAGTGCTGTTCATCATCAATTAATATATCGAAATATGATTTGTCGGGCATGTATATTATATAGATGCCGCCGGGTAAAGCTTCTTCACCGGTAAATGTACCTTTCCCATTATTATCAATAATAATGGTGTCATTTACCAACATACTGTTGTTAAAGTAATGTCCCAGAATAAGGGTGGTATCCTGCCATCCTTCAATTTCAACATCAATTTTATAACTTTGTGCACTTGAATTTGCTGTAGAAAAAATTAACGTTGCAAAAACTAAAATGTAAAAAATTGAACTTCGCATCATTTAAAAATTGGTTTTTGATATTGTTAAATAGTATCCTAATTTATAAAAATCATACAGACACATACTTGGGTCCTTTGATTGTAATAATTTATTTAATCGTCCTTTTGAAATGTTAAAAGCAACTTTTATCAACCAGTTAATTTTAAGCTTCTTAACCAGTTTGTAATACTTAAGTATGGTAATTCGTTGATAAAAAAGCTTATTGTTCTTATTTAGTTGTTCCAGATATTTTAATGTTTCAAGTCTTTGTTCTGTTTTTGTGATAAATTCAATATTACTTTCCAAACCTATATGAACAACAGGATTATCTATGTGGATAATCGTAATGCCTTTTTGCTCAAGTTCTATGCCAAACATCGTATCTTCATGACCAGATCGTGCAATAGTTTCATCGAATTTTATTTTGCTGCATAGTTTTTTTTTGATCAAAAAATTATTCGACATAAAACTTTTATTTGGTACTTTATTTCTAGTCGCAGCGTTATGATCTTCTTTGATTTTACCAACTTTCCATCTTAACGATTTATCCAATGATGGTAGTATTTTCGGATGTATTCTTCCACCATAAACAATCGGAAAATCGTTATTTAAATAGGGGATGTAAATTTTTAAAAAATTATCATGTATGTCTGAATCACTGTCTAAAAACAACAAATTCTCATAAGAAGCATCTTCTGATAATTTATTTCTAATGGCAGCACTTCCAAGGTTTTTTTCTAACTCTATATACTTAACATCTTTATTAACTTTAAGTTTTCTGTTAATGTCTTTATACTCCTGTAACGATCCATCGTCAAAAATAAGAATCTCAGTAACAAGAGAATTTGATTTCGACTGATGCAATAGTTTGTTTACAAGATCGGTAACGTTAACATTGTAAACCGGAATACATACTGATAACATTTTATACTTTTAATTTGAGATGAAAATTATTACAATGATTTTGTTTGATCTTTAAGCCATAATTTTAATTCACTATTTAGATGTGGAGCGAGTTTGTCATAAACCATTTGATGATAGTTGTTTAACCAGTCTATCTCTTCGTGTGTTAACAATGTAGCATCAATAGATTTTAAATCAATTGGACAAAGAGTTAAGGTTTCGAATTTAAGGAAATTACCAAATTCTGTTTTTTTAGCTTCTGTGGTTAATATTAAATTTTCAATTCGGATACCATACTCCCCTTCTCTATATAAGCCTGGTTCATTAGAAGTTATCATACCTTCGGCCAGGGCAACACCATTGTCGTTTGGGCGAATAGCTTGTGGCCCTTCATGTACATTTAAGAAACAACCAACTCCATGACCGGTACCATGTCCATAATCCAATCCTTGCGACCAGAGTGCTTTTCTAGCCAAAATATCTAGGTGAACGCCTCTTGTTCCTTCCGGAAAGCATGTGGTATCCAAAGAAATATTTCCTTTGAGAACCATAGTGAAATCAATCTTTTGTTGCACAGTAGGTGTTCCAAGGTGAATTGTTCTAGTAATATCAGTTGTACCACTTTCATACTGTCCACCAGAATCTATCAGATAGAAATTATCATTGCTAAGCTTTAAATCAGAATCTCGTGATACACTATAATGGCATATGGCACCATGTTGTGCAAATGCAGAAATGGCACCAAATGATTCTCCTCTAAATAATTCATCCTCTGCACGGAATTTTTTTAATTCGGATGCAGCAGAAAGTTCAGAAATTTTTCCGGTAGGAACATTATTTGTTAACCAATGAATAAATTTTACCATGGCTATACCATCTTTAATCATGGCCTCTCTAAATCCCTCTTGCTCAACAGAATTTTTAATTCCCTTTAAATTCTTAACAACCGAAGTTTTTTCAATTTTAATTACTTCTCTGGGAATTAATGAATATATTTTTGCATTGGTTGTTAGCGGATCAAATAATAAACCAGAGTCTATTGGCATATCCTTTATCCATTTAAATATATCGGTATATAAATGAATGGATATATCATCTTTAGCCAATTGCTTACCTATTGTAGCAGTAATTTTATGTGTATCGATAAACAAATAAACAGCATCTAAAGAAATAATTAAATACGAATGAAATACAGGATTATAAGATACATCATTACCTCTAAGATTTAGTGTCCATGCAATCTCATCCAGAGCAGTAATTATGTAATGAGAGGCATCCTGATTACGCATTTCTTCTCGTATTTTCTCAACTTTCTCAACTCTGCTTAAACCTGCAAATTTTGTTTCATGAACAGAGATTGGTTTATCTGGAATTGGAGGTCGTCCTTCCCATATCTCATCCAGTAGACTTTGATTTGGATCAATAGAGATGCCATAAGGCTTAAATTTTTTAGATATTTTTCGGGCGTCCTCTATTGAAAAAACCTCCCCTTCAAATGCAATAGTGCATCCCGGATTTAGTCTTTCAGCAAGCCAATCAGCATAATCAAGCGTATTGGGTTGACTAATTTTATATAAATCTATTCCACTTTCTTTAAGTTCTTCTTCTGCCTGAATATAATATCGACTATCAGTCCACAAACCAGCTTCATCTCTTGTAATAACAACAGTACCCGCTGATCCTGTAAAGCCAGAAATAAATTCTCGCTTCTTCCAGTGTGCTGCTGAATACTCACTCATATGAGGATCGCTACTTGGGATAATATAAGCATCTATACCCATAGATAGCATCTTTGAACGCATTTGAAAAACTCTTTCTGCAGTAGACATATTTTAAGGTTTTAATTACTTGAATTCAATGTTTTGATTAGTGTTAAAGATAATAACTTTTGATTCAGATTCTGGTTTAACGCCAATATCTCCTGAAAATGACGATTTATTATTCTCTTTAATAATTTTTAATCTGTTGATTCTGGGATGAAGTATTGATCCATTGTATATTTCACCATTAATGGTGTATGAAGCATTACTATTTAAATGGATTTTTGTTTTGGTATTCTTATTGTTTACTGTAAGCAATTTGAAATGTTCTGGGGAGTTTAATATTTTAAGTTGCCCTTTTTTACATTCGAATAAAGCACTATCCCTGAAATTGTCCAGTTCAATACTGCTATTAAATGCCTGTAACTTTATTTTTCCAACTTCTCCCAGTTTTAAATTGTCAATATTTGAATTACCGTTTAAATTGTTCGTTTTCTGAATTTTTAAATTCGAGTATTCTGAATTAATATTTATGTTTTTAGCTTCAATAATTTTCAATTCAGAGTTATTAATATTTAATTCCGATGATCCTATTAAATTCAAAGTTCCTTTACAATAGGATAGAAGTAAGCTATTTTTAACGGAATCGTTTAATGTATTTAGGTTATTTATTGTAATATCACAATATGATAAAACTGCATTTGTTCCTCCTTGAACTTCAGCAATTTTAACGGAACCATGAGAATTTTCCAATGAAAGTCTTAGCTTTTTAGGAAAGAAAATATTGTATATGATTTTATAAGGAATTGTTGATGAAAAATCAGGATCTAAATTTGTTTTAACGAGCAATGAATTTTGATATTGAACAATTCTAATTTCAATTTCTTCAAGTAACTCTTTAGATAAATTAGGCTTGTCTGATAAGATTTCGATAGTAGTTTCAACATTTATTGAATCCTTATCCCAATTTTGTAAATTTATTTCAGCATGTTTTCCAATTACATTTAAATGATTGATGTTATTAAGTTTAAAGAATTCTTGTCTGTAATCTTTAAAATCTGTTGTAATTCTTATTTGAGAACTTACAGATATGATGCAAAAACTAATTAATAATATTACAATTTTTAATCTTGTCATTTTCACCTTATTTGAGTGCCATAAAAGTAGATAAAAAGAAGTGTTTCTTGAAATTTTATGGCAGTTTGTATAAAACCAATTTCTTATTGGGTGTATAATCGTCTTATATTTTAGTTTGTTTCTTCTTCAGGTTCGTCTACTTCAATTTCTTCAATTTCCTGACCTGCTGCTTTTTTACTCATACTAATAGGTTCTAACCCATATCTTTTAATAAATCGGTTCAGTTTACTTAGGGGAGCTAAAATAAATGTGAATGATTTCTCACCAATACCTGTTTTTAATTTACGATCATCGGCGTCTAATGTTTTTACAGTATTATTATATGCCTCATCAGATGAAAGTGTTTGCAACATACCTCCCCTGTAAGTAAAGTAAAACCAAGTATCTTTATCAAAACTCATAAATATTTCAAATGTATTTCCACTGCGTTTTTTAACTATTTCAGCCTTAATGTCAACTTTTTTATTAATTACAAAATCCTTAATAAAAGTTAAGTCTGCTTTTCCATCAGAAATGTAGGCATGTGCTTTTCCATCAAAATAAAAATCAATATTTCCAAAAGTAAATATCTGGTTTAATTCAGGGTTTAAATCTTCAATTTGCTTTAATGAGCTTCTTTTATTTGCTATCTCTTTTGCTTCTTTTAAACCAACCCACTCAGCCATTCGTTTTTGAAATGTTTCATTCGTAAGTTTACTTTCTGAAGCAGATGAGCTAATTATTCTGGAAACCATCAGGTTTGTTGCAATTTCATTAAAGAAGAAATCTATACCCATCAGTGAGGTGGTTATGATATTATCTTTATCAGGATTGTCGATAATCGCTCCTGAATTTTTATATCTAAACTGATCAAGATCAATGCCAAAGTCTAAGTTTCCTTCTGCCATAATATCACAGCCTGAATTAGAATATCTAAATAGTACACCTGTTGTGTCAGGATTATTTATTTTTTCTAATGAGGTGATTTCAAAAGCATTGTTGTTTTCATTGAAATTTAAATAACCGTTGGCAGAGATTATCGGAATATCACTATAGTCTTTTCTGGACTGAAGAAACGAAGAATAAATATGAGCAGAATCCTTAGTAATAAAGAAATCCCGATAGATATTTTCTCTTTCATAGTTAACAGGTTCTTCTCCAATTGGAATCAATACTTTTTCAGGATCAATTTTTGAATTAAAATATGTAAAGGTTTGTGGACCTCCATTACATTCGTGCAACATTTGCACTCCACCATCAAAGGTTAATAGTTTTTCTTTTGCATTAAGTCTTGATTTGCCTTTAAAAGTAAAGTGTTTATCAAAAGTAAATAGGTCTCTTTCTATTATTACACCTTCAGCTGTCGTAACTAAATCATCATTAAGCCGGATGTCGTTGAATGGAATAACAAATTTTTTGCCTTCCTTATTTATAAAGTCAT
>JBNKGY010000152.1:0-10283 GCA_050290065.1 Marinilabiliaceae bacterium | reverse complement strand
GATTTACGGCTCTAAATTTTATCACCATAGCTCGCTATGTCTCAAAAATTTATATTGTAAATCAATTATTTACTGAAATTTGAGCTCGCTAATTTTAATCGAACTCAGGTTAGTATATTAATTTTTCACAAAAGAAAAGCCTGAACTCATGTTAACAGTTAGCAGGCTTTTTGATATATGTATTGAAATTGAAAACCGAAAGAAGAATTTATTCCTTTGTTATTTTGAATGAGACTTCAATTGATGATGTTTAAACTTCTAAACGTTTGGCTTAGCATCATTCCATGTGTTACATTTTAGCATCCATTCCTCAATAGGTAAACTTGATTCATCTTCGATATTTAACTTTGAAAATTGGTGCTTACTTAATGTAGGCACTTTCCAATCGTCAGTGTTTAACATCCAGAATTCCAGGTTTAGATCTTCTTCTTCATTTTTATGAATTACTTCTTGTGAGTTGTACCAGCCCGAGTCATCAATCATCCAGTTTTCAATCTCAAGTTCAGGTTCTAATTCTGATTCCAATGCTTCAAAATTAATGGGCTGTGATATTTCTGATTTAGAATCCCATGAAGATGGATCAATCATCCATTCTTCAAGTTCAAGGGGTTGTTCATTATAGGTTTCCTCAACAAATGTTGAAGAAGGTGTTTCGTTTACCCATGATGAATAATCAGTCATCCATGCCTCAATTTCTAATGGTGTTTCGTAAGCTTCTTCAAGGTAGGAGTGTGAATAGATTGCTTTGTTAAGTTCTTTTCCAAGGTTACTTTCAATAGTAGATTCAGAATTAGAAACTGAAAATGTTTTAGAAGTTGTATGGCTATGGAAAGTAACTGTTTTATAAACTCCGAATGAAAGTAATAATATACTAATGATTACAATTATTGCAATGGTGTTTAATTGATGCTGGTGTTGATTTACTTGTGTTTTCATCGTTCTGTCCTCCGGTTAATATCGATGTTATAGGATATTCATTTTCTGTGCCGAAGATTGTAATGTGTAGTGTATTAAATAGATGTGATTTTTTAAATGTTTTTACATCTGTTTAAGTGAACGATATAGCACAAATAGGTGTTCAAAAATGAACGTGAGGTTGTATGAAGTTAATGAGAAGACAATACAGAGTTTTAATTGATAAAAAAAGGGACTAATCAAGTCCCTTATATTTTTGCTTTAATTTATTTAATTCACGAGCAAGTGTTTGTTCTCTTTCTAAAGCCCATTTGCGATGGGCATCAAATTCTTCCTGCTTTTCTATTAAAGATTCTTTGGTTTTTATGGTGATCGCATTACTTCTTTGAAACAAGAAAAAGAGAACTGCGATTCCTATGGTTAATACAAATACAATAGTCCATACCATTAAACTGTATGACCCTTTAGACATTAATATGCCAAAAAAAGAAAAACTGTCTCTTTCATTAACAGCAGTTTCAAGCTGGCTGTTTGTTTCAGAAAGTTGTGATTTTAATGCTGTAATTTCATTAAGTTGACCTTCTCCACTGTTTTCCAGTGATTTGATATTATTCTGCAGGTCAGCAATAGAATCTAATGTATTCCTTTTAATTTTATTAAGCCAAGTTTTTTTTACCACCTGATAAAGTTCGTATTTCTCAGATTTATTTATTACATAATTAAACTGGCTTTCAATTGTTCCTCCATCCAATCCCGATTTAGCCTCGGTATTGTTGTCTTGCGCAATAAGAACCTGACTCATGTATACAAACATGGCGGTTATCCAAAGTGTTTTATTTATTAGCTTTCTCACGTCAATAAAAGTTTAAAATGTAGTGTTGTGTATTTGATCATATAAAATAACGTAAAAAAATGGAAAATACTAAATAAAAAAGCCCGCTACTTATGCAACGGGCTTTAATAATTTATAATTGTGATTACTTTTTCAATACTTCCATAACCTCCAAAACATGTTGGCGACTTGTTTCAAGTAGTGCCTTTTCTTCATCATTTAGCTTAAGTTCAATAACTTTTTCAATCCCATTTTTCCCTAAAACTACAGGAACACCAAGATAGCAATCATCAATTCCATATTCTCCTTCAAGTTTAATACAAACAGGGAATACTCTTTTTTGATTTTTCACAATAGCTTCAACCATTTGAGCTGCAGCTGAACCCGGAGCATACCAGGCTGAAGTACCCATAAGTTTAACTAACTCACCACCACCAAATTTAGTGCGTTCAATAATTGCATCTAATTTTTCTGGGTCAATCAGTTCAGTTACCGGAATACCTCCAACGGTTGTATATCGAGGAAGTGGAACCATAGTGTCGCCATGACCACCCATTAAAACAGCTTGAATATCTTTTGGTGAAACATTTAATTCTTCGGCAAGGAATGCTCTATATCTTGCGGTATCAAGGATTCCAGCCATACCCATTACTCTGTTTCTTGGAAATTTAGATGAAAGGTGAGCCTGATAAGTCATCACATCTAATGGATTGGAAACAATGATAATAACAGCGTCAGGTGAATGTTTAACAACATTTTCAGTAACTGTTTTTACGATTCCTGCGTTTGTTGCAATAAGGTCATCACGACTCATTCCTGGTTTACGAGGTAATCCGGAAGTAATCACAACAACATCAGAATCAGCTGTTTTTTCATAATCATTTGTAGATCCAATAGTACGTGTATCATATAGGTTTATTGGAGCCTTTTGCCAAATATCAAGAGCTTTTCCTTCGGCCACTCCTTCTTTAATGTCCAATAATACAACTTCATTGGCTATTTCCCGATAGGCTAAAACATCTGCACAGGTGGCTCCAACGTTTCCTGCTCCAACGACGGTTACTTTCATAATGGTAAATCTTTAAATTTGCTATATTTTGTTAGTGATATCTTTAAATAAAGTGTAACAAATATATTAAGTTGAATTTAAATAAAGATATTTTTCTTCAGTATTTAACGAATGTTTAAAAACATCTAAAGCAGTAACAGTATAATTGTTAAATTGTTTTCAGAAATTTTTTTAATCTGTAGAATAATATACATCGCTTCAATCCGCATTTTGTATTATACCAATATCCCAATGATATTAGCGCTATAATTTTATTCTGTTAAATTTATACCGCGTTACAAAATATCGTCGTAACTAAGGCTATGCCTCAATTTATTTCATGATTGTTACTTGAACTATGACGAACGACGCAATAATCATACAATACTAAAATAAGGCATCACAGAAACGCAGCATAACTTGTCCCGATTTAATTATTGGGAATCCCGTTCTCGTGAGTTGAGATGTGAAGCAACTAATTATCTTGTTTTTAAGTAACTTCAATGTGTAATAGATTTTTAAATGCATATTGCAGGTTCAAATAAAAATCAATCTGCGATTTCATATTTTTGTGGATGATTAAGTAAAACTTTGTCCCCTTCTTTTAAGCCTTTGATAATTCGCATGTGGGTTTCATTTTCTCCTCCCGTTTCAACTTTTGTTTGAATGATGGTTCTACCTTTGACAAGGAATACAACCTCAGAAGAGTCAATATAAAAGATGGCTTGTCTTGGAACAACCAGACTTTTCTCGAAACTGGAAACCACAATTTTATTTGAGGTGGTCATGCTGGGGAGTATTTTTTCTCCATTCTGGTTGATGCTGATATTTACCTTAAATCCGTTCATACCAGCACCAGCAATTGGTTGTCCGATATTTGCTATGCTCAAAACTTCACCTTCAAATGCTTTTTCAGGAAATGCGTCAATTTTTATATTCACCTTTTGACCGACTTTTATTTTTGCTATGTCAATTTCTTTTACGATGGCTTCAGAGTACAAACTATTTAAATCCGGTATCGTTGCAATCAAAGGTTGCCACCTTCCTACTTCATCACCCACTTTTATTTTTTTACCATTCCAACTAGTTCCATATACAACCATTCCATCAGAAGGGGATACAATTCTTAGTTGCCGTAATGTGGATTCGTACATATCCTTCATTTCAGTTTCCCATTCAACCCTTTTCTTGTATCGCTTAATCCTGACCTTTTGTCGTTGAATCTCTTTTTCGTAATTTCTTTGTGCAGAATTTAGTTGTATCTGAGCTTTTTGATAATTGATTTGATTTTGTCGCTGTATGGCTTTAGATTCATATTTTGATTGGTCAAATTGGATTTTGATTTCCTTTAAGTTATCCAGTTTGTTGGTTATTTCATCTCTTAACTGAGATAATTTTAAAGTGCTGTCTAGCAATGCACTTTCATAGGAATTATTTGCTTTTCCAAGTTCTTCAAGAGTAGATTTTAACCTGCTTTCAACTTCATTAGCTTCAAGTGTTGCTATGAAGTCTCCTTTTTTGACTACTGTACCCTCTGCGACTAAATCAGTAATTTTTAGCCAATAGATTCTTAGGTCTCTGTTTCTAATGATTTCTGGGATATTTATAGTTTCAAACTTTAATGCAAATATTTCACCCGTAGCTTCAACTTCCGTTGCGAAAGGCATTTGTTTTACGATTGCTGATTTATTAGCATCTCTATTGCAACTCAGTAATATAAGAGCTGCTAATATTATGCATGTACTTACCAAATTTATTTTGTAGTAATATAATTTATTGTTATGCATAATAGGGCTATTATTTGTTTTCTAATAAATAATCTAACTCTTCAATCAATGATTCATTTTTTTCGAAGTTATAAAGTGTTAGTCGGCGGATATTGTAATAACTACTCCAATAATCCTGAACGCTTTGTATATAGCTTCTTTTAGCAGCATCCAAAGCATTACGTGCTGCATTTAATTTGATAACATCAACCTTATCTATCAAAAATCGTTGTTTGGTTACCTCGTATCCACGTAAAGCAATAGTGTCCGCTTTGGCAGCAATTTTAACTTGCTCTTCCTGCATATTAAACTCCATTACTTTTAGGAATATATCCTGTTCAAAATCAATTTTACCTTGTCTGATTTCAGCTTCTGTAACTTCTTTTTCTGATCGTGCAATTTGAATTTTACCCTTTCTTAAACCCCAATCAATAATTGGTATATCTAATGATACTCGTAGTTTTTGATCATCACCAAATGGGGATTGGTATACTTCATTAAATTCATTTGAATTCTTATTGTAACCAAAACCGGCATTAATATTTGCGCTAATACCATTTTCACCTTTGGCTCTGGCAATATCTCTGTTTGCCTCAATTAATTGCTGATCATATTGTAATATTTGAGGATTGTTTTCATAGGCTTGAACTAATGCATCATCAACATTTATTTTAAACTCAGGTATTTGAGAAGGGAGTATACATTTGATTTTTACATTATCTTCAAACCCTAAAAATGAATTTAGAGAAGAACGTGCCTGCTGTAGATTGATTTTAGATCTGGTTAATGACATGTTTGCGTTTAACAGACCCAGTTCTAAATCTAATAGTTCATCCTGAGTTACGGTTCCAATTTCAAATCTTCCTTTTCCAATTCTATAAAGAGTATCAGCATTTGAAACATTTGTTTCAGAGATGGTCAGATTTATTTCTGCTTTAACAAGGTTAAAAAAGGCCATAGTGGTTCTGTTTGATAATTCCTGAACACTTTGAAGGTATTCTCTTTTTGCTTGTTCAAATTTCAGGGGTTCAATTTTTGATTCCCACTTAAATCTATTAAATCCGTTTAGTGGTTGATTTATACCAATTGTAACAGGAGTTGATGAAAAAGATTCATTTCCGGACTCTATATTTTGAATATATGAAATATTACTGGCAACAGATATTAATGCTCCTGTTTTGGTAACATTCTGAGAGATATTCATGTTTGCATCCGAAGTTAATCTCTCTGTAGGAACAAAAATATCTTCTTTGTTTTCATATCTTGATACAATTGCTCTTGTGTAATTCAATGGAGTTGAAGATAAACCCAGTTTTGGTAATTTATCTGCTTTGTATGTTCGGAATCCCCAATATCGTGCTAAATACATGTTCTTTTGCCGGAAACTATAGATTGATTTTGATTTTGCTATTTCAATAGCTTGCTCAAGACCTAAATTCAATGTTACTTCTTCCTTTTGAGAAAATATTGAATTTGAAATTAAGAGTACAAGTATAGTAAAGATGATAATTCTCTTCATGGTTTGAAAGTTGTATGATATCGACGTGAAATTCTATTTAATGAATATTGATTTTAATGTCTAAGTGATTCAACAGGATCTTGGTTGGCAGCTCTTCGCGCAGGAATATAGCCAAAAACGATTCCTACTGTTGCAGAAACGCCGAAGGCAATAAATACCGACAGAAAAGAAACGATCGTTTTTATACCCGCAGAAACTTCGATGATATAGGCCAAAGAGACTCCTATTATAATACCAATTAAACCTCCACCAATACTAATAAGTGTGGATTCAGAAAGGAACTGCACAATGATGTCTTTTCGCGAGGCTCCAATGGCTTGTCGGGTACCAATTTCTCTGATACGCTCCCAAACACTGGCCAGCATAATATTCATAATTCCAATTCCTCCTACCAATAACGAAATACTGGCGATGGCTCCTAAAACAATATTAAATATGTCGTTGGTTTTTTGTTGTTGTTTGAGTAGCAACTCAGGAACGGTCACTTCAAAGTCGTACATATCAGAGTGCCTTCTTAACAGCATTCGTTTAATAATATCTGAAGTGGCGTTTAAGTGTTCTGTTTCTTTAACTTGGACAATTATTTTATCGAGTTGATTCTGTAATTTTTGCGTATTTTCATCATCATTTCCACGGTTACCTCCTCTACTCATTTTTTCAAAAATTAAAGGATTGATTCTTGAACGGTCTTTGTACCTCATCAAAAGCGACTTGGTAGGAATAAATATTTTATTGTCAGAAGAGCTGATTCCCATCTCATCCGAGGCTGAAGCAGTGAAGTCTCTCTTTTCGGCAACACCTACAATTAGCAGCCAATTTGTTCCAACTTTGATATATTTACCAACAGGATTATCCTGATTAAAAAACTTCACTTTAATATTATCGCCAATGATACAAACAGGAAGTCCTTTTTTATCTTGTTCATTAGTAAATTTTTCTCCAATGTTTAAATTTATATTTAAGAGGTTAAAATAATCGGAAGAAACTCCCTCAAGAACAATCGGGTAGCTTTTTCCATTCTTTACGGCATAATAATTCATTGATATAACTGGACTTACTTTTGAAACAGAAGGAATGGCTTCCATAATCGCATCGGCATCATATAACGTAAGACCTTTTGATTTTCGTTTGCCTTTGCTATTTGCATCGTCTTCTTCGCTACTGCCATTTTTTTCAATAATATTTTCTTTTACAGGTGTAATGATAATATTATTAACACCAACTAATTTAATCTGATCCAAAACCTCCTGTTGCGCTCCTTTTCCGATTGCAAGCATACTTATAACGGCAGCAACTCCAAACATAATACCCAGAGCGGTGAGTAACGATTTTACGGTATTAGCCATAATGGCCTCAATGGCTATAATTACATTGTGTATATAGCGCGTGTATAGTTGTTTTAAATTACCCATTTTTTATTGATAATGAAGGTTTATTAAATGGGGGCGTTTTTTTATCTGTAGCAGAAAGGCTGTCAGTTTTAGCATCCAATTTCTGTTTTTGCTTAATGGCCTTATAAATTTCAAGTCCATCTAATTCAATTTCCTCACTGTTTTGAGGTTCGTTAAGTAAAATTTCCTGACCTTCACGTAAACCTTGTTTCACGATCACAAAATTTTCATTTTCGTCTCCTAATTCAACGATCTGACGTTTTAGAGATTCTTTATGTGTGTAAACATAAGTTAAAGAATCATCCTCAAAAACAGCCTCCAGTGGAATATATAAAGTGGTATCAATTTGATTTGTTGTAATGATATTACTTGTTGTCATGGCAGGCCGTAAATCGCCATCGTTACCATTAATTTTAATGATTACTTCAAATACTTTTGAATCACCACCGGGTATAACCTGACCAATATTAGCTACTTCAATTACTTCGCCATCAAACATTTTCTCAGGAAATGCATCAACTCCAACCTTCACTTTCTGACCAGTCTTTATTTTGGAAATATCAGCTTCGTTAATAAATGTTTTTGAAATCATTGAGCTTAAATCGGGTAATTCAGCAATAATTGGATCCCACCTTGAAACAACGCTACCTACCTTTCTTTTATTTCCTGTTCGATCGAACGTATAAATAAGCATGCCGGGTGCCGGGGCTTTTATTTCTATTGTTTCCAATAATCGTTCAATATCATTTATCCGTCTTTGTGCACTTTCAACTTCGCTGTACGATCTGTTTACATTTATTACGTTCTGTTTCTTTTTTAGCTCGTAGTTTCTTAAATCCTGTTCTAATTTTCGTTCGGCTTTATCAAGATTTAATTGAGCCTGACGTTTCACTGCAGGAGATTCATAAATAGATTGTTTTAGTATTAACTCCTTTTCTTCCAGATCTATTCTTGAAGTAATTAGTTCATCACGTAAGTTACTTAAGTTAATGTTAGTGTCAACCTTTGCGTCTTTATATGCTTCCATCTTTTCTGATAGCTGGGAGAGCTCTTCATTGAGTCTTTCTTCCACAGCACTATGGTCCAGTGAAGCTACAAAATCACCTGAGTCGACCACGGTACCTTCCTCAATAAGTTTTGTAATTTTGATTTCATAAATACGAATGGTACGTTGAGAAAGCTCGGTTGGCGCATTTATAGAAACTGAATTTTGTGCTTGTAACTGACCTGAACTGTATACCAATGAAGTGAAACTACCAAATTTTACCTCTGTAGTTATGGGGTTTTCAATATTAGAGTCGTTTGATAAGGAGTTATAAATAATCCAGATAATAACTATTGTGGAAAGGATGCCTATTGCAAACTTTGTTTTTTTTGATCTCATAGTTAAATTGTTCGAAGTTCTGATTGAGGATTTATAATCATATTAAAGTGCTTTCTTTCACAAAAATTAATGCTTGTTTTTGCAAGTTGTGATAATCACTACCTAGCATGTTAACGACAACCCAATTATTTTATTGTGTTTTATGTATTGTTGTTGTCGCAAATTTAGCAAAGAATATTATATATTAATTATTGCATCATTTGACATAGTTCAAGTAAGCTTGACTCTGTTTTTACTTATTGCAATAATTGAACTTTTAATGTTAATTACGAATTTCAAGTACATATTTCTGGTTATAAATAAATATCTAATGAGTTAAATGTAAAAAAAAATTAATGGATCTCAGGCTTATAACAAATGAATTGATTTTTATAAATTGCGTGCTTAAATATGTAGTTATGGATTTATCCGGAAAATGGAGGTTTAAGGAAGATTTTGGTTTTGGAAAAGATGAGGGATATGCTGAATTAATGCATTCCGGAGATGTAATTAATGGAAATCTAGAGTATACTGAATTTATTGAAAATGAAAATTCATTTAAGGTAAAATGCGAACTCGAAGGTAAAGTAGAGAATAACAGCGTTATTTTTAATGTTACAAAATTTAAAATTCTTTCGTCTGCAGAGCCCATTGAATACTATCCCGAGCAAAGAGAAGGGATTGTTAATGCTAATGGACAAATTGTGGGTTCTAGCGAAGATGAACAAGGTATTTGTGGGGTATTTGTATTTGATAGGTTTCAGGAATAAATTCCAAAAATCTATTGATATTATATACCCTTTATAAACTTGCCTTTTCCAATAAATCTTGAATTTTTATAGGAACATCTCGTTGTTTACGATTTATTTCTGCTAAGATTATTTCTAATAAGGGAAGCATTTTATTAAGAGCACCAGTTTTAATAATTATATTCCATAAAGGCTCAAGTTTTTTCCATCCACCGGTATATGCCAGATGCTTAATCTGATGTTTAAATGAATCATGGGAAAAGGAGGCTTTTAGTATATTATTCCATTTATAGAATTCTTTATATGCCCAATGGTAACCCTCTTCTAATTCTGTGGATGAAAGTTTATTTGCTTTATAAACCACATGTCGTGTATCGTACAAATCCCAGTCTTTTGATATAATTCTATTTTTAATTTGCATGGAATCAAATAACCTTGTTCCCGGGTATGGTGTTAATATATGGTAAGTAGCTGTAGTAATTGCATTTTTAATTCCCCAGTCTACGGTTCTTTTAAATACATCCTGATCATCATTATCAAGTCCGAAAACAAAACTTCCATTGATCATTATGCCAAGGTCGTTCAAGCGTTTGGTTGCTCTTTCATAATCTAATTTAAGATTTTGGCTTTTATTAACCTCAGTTCGATTAAAATTAAGGAGCTCAGATTTTATTAAATGATTGATATACAATATAAATTT
>JBNKGY010000151.1:0-10295 GCA_050290065.1 Marinilabiliaceae bacterium | reverse complement strand
AAATTATAGTGCTAATATCATTGGGAAATTGGTATAACTCTCATAGCGAAGCTCTAATGCTCAATTCAGGAAAACAATATGTAATAAAAAAAGGAACATGTACCATGTTCCTTTTTCTATTACTTTATTAAATCTGTATTATTCAGCAGATTCTTTTGTTTTCTTCAATAGGTTATCAACAGTAATAATCTCAAGAAAAGTAGTACCGCTTCCAATACCAAAACTGCTACCTAAATAAGCTATTTGATCATCACCATTAAGAAGCTTCTTTTTAAGCTTTTCTAATGTTTTGATAAGGATTTCCTTTTTAGAACTACCTTGTTCCATTATTCTTGGGCTAATACCATAAGAAAGGTTTAACTCTCTGGCAGTTTGCTTATTAAAACACAGTGCATACACAGGAGTGTTTCCTCTAAATGCTGCTAAATATCTAGCAGTTCTACCTGAAATACTATCTGTAATTACAGCTTTAATATTTAAATCTTTGGTTGCTTGAACAGCAGTGTCAGCTAAATAAGCAGTTACACTTTTTGAAAGGTTGGAAACAGGAATATCGTTACGATTATCTTTTGCAGCTTCAACTTCACTAGCAATAGATGACATTGTTTTTACAGCTTCAACTCCGTATTCACCGTATGCAGTTTCACCACTAAGCATAATCGCATCTGTTCTATAATAGATTGCATTTGCAACATCAGTAACTTCAGCACGAGTAGGACGTGGATTCTTAATCATTGTGTGAAGCATTTGAGTAGCTACAATTACAGGCTTTTTAGCTTCAACACATTTTCTGATTAATTGACGTTGAATTCCAGGGATTTTTTCTTGTGCAATTTCAATACCCATGTCTCCACGAGCAATCATAACTCCGTAAACAACTTCAAGAATTTCATCGATATTCTCAACACCTTCTTCGTTTTCAATTTTTGCAATGATTTTTGCAGGACATTCAAGTTTATCTAATTCTTTCTGAACATCATCAACATCAGAAGCATTTCTAACAAATGAGTGTGCAATGAAATCGACTTCTTTTTCAGCAGCGTATCCAATGAATCTGATGTCTTTTTCAGTTAGTGAGGGTAAATTAATACGTACACCAGGAACGTTTACACTTTTCTTACCACCGATTTCTCCATCGTTTTCAACTCTACAAAGTAAGTAATCTTCATGTTTTTCAATTACTTTAAGTGCAGTTTCGCCATCATCAATTAATACATCACCATTAATTGGCATGTCTTTAACAAATTCGTCGTAAGAAACAGAAATACATTCTGCATTCGATTTAATCTCAGGATTTCCAACTACTTTAAGGGTATCACCCTTTGCAACTAGGATTTTGCTGCCATCTTCAGTCGGAGTAGTACGGATTTCCGGACCTTTGGTGTCAACTAAAATAGCAACCTTTTCAGAAATTGAACGAACAGTGTCAATAACTTTTGACATGCCTTCATAATCCATATGAGCTGTGTTTAATCTTACCACATTAACTCCGGATTTAATCAATTTTTTTACGTACGCTTCGTCACACATCATGTCTGACACCGTAGCAACAATTTTCGTAAACTTTTTCATCAACTATTTAATTTATTTCAATTTTCTAATGTTATAAAGATCACTTACTCCTTCATAAAACTATCTAATGCCAGTTTATAAGAGTCAAGTCCAAAACCTGCAATAGTTCCTATACATACAGGACTAATATATGAATGATGTCTATACGTTTCCCGTTTAAACACATTTGATATATGAACTTCGATTACAGGTGTGGTAATGCCAGAGATTGCATCAGCAATGGCTATTGAGGTATGGGTATATGCCCCAGCATTTAAAATAATTCCATCAAAACTAAATCCAACTTCGTGGAGTTTATCAATAATTTCTCCTTCACAATTAGATTGAAAATAGAATAATTCTGTATTTAAGTATTTATTTTTTAATTCATCAAAATAGTCATCAAATGATCTATTTCCATAAATATTTACTTCTCGTTTACCCAATAAATTTAGGTTAGGGCCATTTAGTATTAATAGCTTCATTATTAAATAAAATTATTCTAAATTCTTATAAGCTGTTGGCACTATTTAAATTCGCTGCAAATGTATTGAAAAGTTATGTGATTTTGAAATGGAATAACAAAACAATAATATAAAAGCTCTTGTTTTTAAACCTTATAAATAACAATAGTATAATAGTTGCAATCATTATTTAATATATATGAGGGAGTATGTGTTCAGAATGTCAGGGAGTTAAGTCGTGTTAGTAGTTGTCTTTATGTAGTATTTAAGGCTATTTGTTTTTTACATATTTTAACTCTTTTGTAGTTTTTTACGAATTCTTTATTAAGACCACTTATATAATTTATTGTTGTTTTTAAATGGTTTCAGTATTGTTTTTCAACATAATGTAGAAGTTAAATTCATTTATTGCGTAATAGGATAAATAATAAGTTAATAAGTGTTGTTGTGATTATTATTTTAAATAACTATAATAAAGATATATAGTAATAAGCCATGGTGATTTTCAATATGTATCAGTGATCATCGTAGTCTTTTTAAATAGTAATAAAAATATATATATGTATTATAAAAAGTGATTTTAAGTGTTGGGAAATTTATTACTAATTTGTCGTTTTCTAAAATATTTAGAGTGTATTAATTCTCAATGATTCAATGAAATAATTATTGTTTGTACTCTTAAATGTTCATTTCGTAATTAATAATTTGATGTTTAAAACAAGAATTTAATATTTACATAAAAAAGTAAGTTTTTTTTCTTGACACTACATGTTTATGTTTTTATATTTACTTATTATTGTATATTAAATTAATTTAACACAAATATTATGAATTGGGAATCAGAAATTGAAGGCTTTAGGGGGTATCTTAAGGTCGAAAAGGGATTATCGGATAATTCGATACATGCCTATGTAACAGATTTAACAAAATTAGTTCATTTTTTAAAAGACAAAGGTTATGGTAACCTAGGTCCGGAAGGAGTAACTTTAAATCATCTTAAAGAGATGATGGAGTGGGTTACACAAAAAGGTATTAGTCCTAGAACACAAGCCAGAATTATTAGTGGGATTAAGTCGTTTTATAAATTTTTGTTAATTGAAGAAAAAATTGATAGAGATCCTACGGCTTTATTAGAGTCTCCTAAAATTGGCCGTAAACTTCCTGAAATTTTATCGGTTGATGAAATTGATAGTATAATTAATGCTATTGACACTAAGAAACCAGAAGGTCAACGTAATAAAGCTATTTTGGAGACCTTATATAGTTGTGGATTAAGAGTTTCAGAATTAATTGAACTCAAAATATCCAACTTGTTCTTTGAATCAGGTTTTATAAAGATTGAAGGGAAAGGAAATAAAGAACGATTAGTTCCTATTAGTACCAAGGCTATTAAAGAAATTAACCTTTATTTGAGTGAATATAGAAGAAACCTAAATATCCATGTGGATAGTGAAGATATTTTATTTCTTAACAGGAGAGGTAAAAAATTGTCTAGAGTAATGATATTTACCATTATTAAAAATCTGGTTGCAAAATTAGGATTAACAAAAAATGTTAGTCCACATACTTTCAGACACTCATTTGCTACTCACCTAATTGATGGAGGAGCTAATCTTAGAGCGGTTCAGGAAATGTTAGGTCATGAATCAATTATTACAACTGAGATTTATACTCATTTAGATAAAGAGTATCTAAAAAATACGATGATACAATTTCATCCAAGATCTTAAAAGATTAGTCAGGGAAAGGATTGAGGGAGAAAATTATTTTCTCCCTTTTTTATGCTTTAAATAAGGTGAAAATTACTTTTCCATATACCCTGTTCTCAATAAAGTTAGGATGGTCGTTAAAAGTCACTTTGCCTGAGTGCTCAAATATTAGCAACCCATCTTCTTTGTTTAAAAGTTCATTTTTGAGAATTAAGTCCGGAATTTTCTCTGAATCCTGAAGATCATAAGGAGGATCGGCAAATATCATATCGAACTTTTCATTGGTTTTTTCTACATATTTAAATGCATTCCCTTTAATTACATGAATAATTTTCTCTAAACTAAGTTCTTTTGCTGTACTAATAATAAACTTAAAATGATTATAGTTTAGTTCAACACAAGTTATGTTATCAGCTCCTCTTGAAGCAAATTCAAAACTAATACTACCCGTCCCTCCAAAAAGATCAAGTACTTTTAAATTAGTAAAATCATATGTATTGTTTAATACATTAAAAAGGTTTTCTTTAGCGAAGTCAGTTGTAGGTCTGGCTTTAAAACTTTTTGGAGGAGAAAACCTTCTGCCTTTTAAATTTCCACTAATTATACGCATAAAGGTATATTAAAAAGATTAAGATAATTTTGTAATGGTACGTTTTTGAATATTCCGGAAAATTTGAAATGTCTGGTTTCTGAATTTACTTTTACATGCTTAATATACCTTTTCAACAAAGAATAAATTTCATCATTTTTAGAAACCAGACCTGACAAAAATACATTAGTTAGGTGAGTATTTAATTTGAGTTGTTCAAATACAAACAATACGAAATAAAGAAATTCTTTTTTATCCTTGAACTTAAAATTGTTATGCATTATTAAATCATTACCCGTAGTTACAATTATTTCAAAATATGAATCTTGAATATTAATATGAACATTGTAATGCTGAGCATCATTCGTAGTGTTTAGAAGTGCATTTTCAATAAAAGGTCCAGTTTGTGTAAAAAAGTATAAATTACTGAAATGCATATGCAGTTCAGTAATAATTCTTTTAGGAATGCTATATACACAATAAGAATCCGCCATTCTTATTTTATTATTGAAAAATAAATGTTCTTCACTATTCTTATTCTGAAAGCAAAAATTTAAAAATGTTGATTCTTTATCCTTTTGAAATAAAGCATCAGGAACTAATGTTGTTTGCCTTGAATTATATAAAATAAATACTTTTTGATATGAATATCCCAGAGTGGGATTGTCTTTCATTTCTTGACATAAAATATCAAAAATATTTTCATTTAAAGATAGTTGCCTACTATAAAATTGTATGTATTCGTTACTTATAGGATCAAGTACACAAAAAGAAAATCCATCCAGAGCTAACTGGATGGATAGAAAATATGATGTTGTTATATTTTTATCGAAATTATTATCGACTAGAGATGTAATGCTCATAATAATATTTTACAAATATGCAGGGTAATTTTAAATGCAAACTGCAATGAGTAAAATGCTATTACTCCCAGTTACCTGCATTATTATTTGTTTCATCAAGAGAACCAACTTTAAGTCCCGGATATCTCTCAAGCTTTAAGGCTTTATCGTTTAGGTTAATGATTTCTTGCTTGTCAAGTCCTTCAAGGAAAATGTTGTTATGAACTTTTGCTTCGAAAACCTCAACAGAAACTCCAGAACCAGTTACAACAACTCCAGCGCCCATCTCGTACTCTTCGTTATCAACAAATGGCACATATTTTAGTGAATCGATTTGGAATTTTTTTCCAAACAATGAATCTAGTACACTTACAAGTAATGTATCACGCTTAATTAGTCCAACACTAAGTGCTTTTTTTTCTGTCCATCCTTCTGCTAACAAACTATCAGAAAGGCTACCTTCTTTTTTAACCAACTTAAGTGAGTCATTTTTTACAAAGTTAATTAAGGTATCAAAACTACCAGTATATTTTTCAAATTGAGATTTGTATGCAACCTGGGCTGTCCTGATGTCTTTTAATTTTTGAATATTGACCTCAGTCCGCATTTTATAAATTCTGTTGAAACGGATTACACTATTAATGCTGTCAAAACATAAATATCCTAACCCAATTATCGCGATAATAAGTACGATTTGAATGACTGTTTTCATTATTTTACAGATTTTTGTATTAGTTTGAATGCACAAATTTAAAAAAAAAATCAAATCTTAGTTTTTATTACGTTATTTTATATCAATAATGATAAATAAACATATAATTTCTGCCATAGAGGCACGATTTAAACATATTCCAACGGGGTCTCAAGCCAAGGCAATTGCTAGTTTTGCTGATTTTTTGGTAACAGAAGATCCAAATCCTGTTTTTTTATTAAAAGGATTTGCCGGAACCGGTAAAACTTCACTAGTCAGCGCTTTTGTAGGAATATTAGATGAATTTAAAATTAAACAGGTTTTGATGGCTCCAACCGGAAGAGCTGCTAAAGTGTTTTCATCATATTCAAATAAACCAGCTTATACAATTCATAAGACTATTTATAGACAAAAATCTGCAAAGGATGGATTTGGTAATTTTGATTTGAATAAAAATTTAAAACCAGAAACGATATTTTTTATTGATGAAGCTTCAATGATTTCTGGTTTTACAGGTGATTATTCAGGTTTTGGTAGTGGAAATTTGTTAGAGGATTTACTCAATTTTGTATTTGAAGGTCGAAATTGCAAATTAGTACTAATTGGTGATTCGGCCCAGCTACCTCCTGTTGGGATTTCAGAGAGTCCTGCATTGGATGTAGATATGCTCAAATATTATGGAGCCAATGTTACATTAAGTTTTTTATCTGACGTTGTAAGGCAGTCTTTTAAAAGTGGAATATTAAAAAATGCCTCTCAATTGAGGGAGTCTATTGATTCAGATGAATCCTTATCGGGATATCCTAAAATTGATTTATCTGGTATTAATGACGTCATAAAAATAACAGGAGAGGAATTAATTGAAGAAATTACTAATTCGTATGATGATGTAGGAATGGGTGAGACCTTGATTGTTAATAGATCGAATAAGAGAACTAATTTGTACAATAAGGGAATAAGGAACTCTGTATTGTATAAAGAAGAACGGTTAACCATTGGGGATTATATTTTAGTTGTTAAAAACAACTATCACTGGTTAAAAGATAATAAAGAGGTTGATTTTATTGCTAATGGAGATGTTGCTGAAATTGTAAGAATAAAAGGTTATGAAGAGCTTTATGATAAGCAATTTGTGAATTGTACTATTAGGTTAGTTGATTATAAAGAATTAGAGGTGGATGTTAAATTATTACTTGATGTATTAGATTTAGATACACCAGGATTAAATCAAAAGGAACAAGAATCTTTTTTTTATCATGTATTGGAAGATTTTAAAGATTTATCGCCCAAAAGTAAACAATATGAAGCTGTAAAAAGTAGTGACTATTACAATGCCTTACAAGTAAAGTTTGCTTATGCAATGACATGTCATAAGGCGCAAGGTGGACAATGGAAGAATGTATTTATTGATCCGGGTTTTGTTCCTGAAGAGAATTTAAATAAAGATTACTATCGTTGGCTTTATACAGCATTTACCCGAAGTAGTGAAAAACTTTTTTTGGTCAATTTTAAGGATGAGTATTTTGATTAAAAAAGGAGAAAAAATTCTCCTTTTTTATGTATAATAATTATAGTGAAATCGCGATAGCTAAGGGAATTTGAGATCAAATACCTGCGTAAGTATCGATTGCCATGGCTATGTTACTTTCCTTAAATATCAATTACTGTATCTTTAAATCTTTAGCAATTGCATTAATCTTGTCTTCAGCTTTTGAATCAGCTGAATAGTAGTCAGATCTATCTTTCATTTCACCGCGAACCTCGAAATAGAATTTAATTTTTGGTTCTGTACCAGATGGACGTACACTAATTTTGGATCCATCTTCAGTAAAAAATTGCAACACGTTAGAGGTTGTAGGAAGATCGATTTTATTCTCTGATCCATCTTGTTTATTAAAAGCAGTTAATACAGCATAATCTTTAACCAAAGACACTTTCGAGCCTGCCAATTCAACAGGAGGATTCTCACGGAAATCTTTCATGATTTGTTGTATCTCATCTGCACCTGATTTACCTTTTCTTACAATGTAAATCATCTTTTCTTTGGAGTACCCGTACTCTAAATAAATATTCTGTAGCAATTCAAAAAGGGTAACTCCATTATCTTTAGCCCAGGCTGCTATTTCAGCAAACATGGCACAAGAGGCAACTGCATCTTTATCCCTTACATAATCACCAGGTAAAAACCCATAACTTTCTTCTCCTCCGCATATGTATTTTTTCGTTCCTTCGTAACTTTTAATTTTATCAGCAATCCATTTAAAACCTGTATAAACATCAAAATATTCAATGTTGTTTTTTATAGCGATTTCTTTTAATAATTCGCTAGTTACAATTGTTTTAACGATGAATTCCTTGCCTGTTAGAAGATCGTTTTCCTTCCATCTTTTAACCATGTACCAGGTAATAAGTAATGCAGTCTGATTTCCGTTTAACAAGATGAAATCACCTTTTTCGTTTTTGCATGCAATGCCTAATCTGTCAGCATCCGGATCTGAAGCCATAACTAAATCGGCATCAATTTCAGTGGCTTTATCAACCGCCATTTTTAAAGCAGCGGGTTCTTCTGGATTAGGAGATATTACTGTTGGAAAATCTCCGCTCACAACATCTTGTTCTGGAATATTGATGATGTTTGTAAAGCCATACTTTTTAAGGGCATTCGGAATGAGTTTTACACCAGTTCCATGTATTGGTGTATATACTATTTTTAAATCTTTATTTCTTTCAATTGCTCCGGTATCTAGAGAAACGGACTTAACTTTTTCAAGATATTTCTCGTCCATTTCTTCCCCTAACACTTCAATTAGGTTCTCATTTCCTTCAAACTTAATATCGTCAATAGAGGTGATCTTTTGTACCTCGCTAATGACATTGGTGTCATGAGGAGCAATCATTTGACCTCCATCATCCCAGTATGCTTTATAACCGTTGTATTCTTTAGGGTTATGTGATGCTGTAATGATAATTCCACTCTGACAATTTAGTTCTCTAATTACGAAAGATACTTCAGGTGTTGGTCTTAAATTATCAAATAATAAAGCTTTTATCCCATTTGAAGAAAGAATTTTAGCTGAAATTTCTGCAAATTCTTTACTGTTATTTCTACAATCATGACCAATGCAAACCTTGATTTCATCTAAATCTTCAAATTGCCTGTTTAAATAATTTGCTAATCCTTGGGTTGCGGCTCCTACAGTATATATGTTCATCCTATTAGATCCCGGTCCCATAATGCCCCTAAGACCACCTGTACCAAATTCAAGATCTTTATAAAAAGCATCAATTAAATCAGAATTATCTTCCTTATTCAGAAGATCTTTAATTTGGCTTTTTGTTTCTTCATCATAATTTCCCGATAACCATTGATTGGCTTTTTCGGTTACCAATTTTAAGACATCTTGGTTTTCCATTGTTTTATAATTGTTTAGGTATTATTTTAATTTCTTTAAACACTCTTCAAGACTTTCTTTCCAATGAGGAATGGTTAGGTTGTATGTGGATTTTATTTTTGATTTGTTGAGAACACTATAAAATGGACGAGGTGCTGCGGTTGGAAAGTCTTTAGATTCAATTGGTGAAAGTTTACAATTAATACCCATCATCTGATGAATGTTAATTGTAAAATCGTACCAGCTACAAACGCCTTCGTTACTATAATGGAATATCCCCGGAGAAAATAAATCAGGGTCTTTTTCTACCTTGTTAATAATTGTCAAAATTGCTTTGCCTAAATCAACTGCATATGTAGGAGAGCCTATCTGATCAAATACAATTCCTAATTCCTCTTTGTTTTTACCAAGGTTTATCATGGTTTTAACAAAGTTATTTCCAAATTCAGAATAAAGCCATGATGTTCTTAAAACGATTGATTTAGATTGATTTTCAAAAAGAAATTTTTCACCTAATAACTTCGTTTCTCCATAATACGATTCCGGAATAGCTAAATCATCTTCATTATATGGTTTGTACTGTTTTCCATCGAAAACATAGTCTGTAGAAATATGAATAACAGTAATCTGATTTTCTGCAGATACAATACCTATATTTTTTACAGCTTCAGCATTTAATTTACGTGCAACTGTTTGATCTTGTTCTGCTTTGTCTACAGCTGTATATGCTGCACAGTTTACAATATATTTGAATTCCTTGTTTTTAACGTATTCTCGGATTTCATCAATATTACAAATATTCAAATCGCTTACATCGGTAAAATCAATTTCAATATTTTCATAATGTTTGGCAATAGAATGAATACTTCTGCCCAGCTGACCGTATCCACCTGTTACAAGAATTTTAATCATTTGAAGTTATATTACAAAATTATATTCAGCATCTTTAAATAATGGATGTTTATAATCCTTTTCTGATATGTTGGCATCCTTAAGTGGGATTTTCCAATCAATATTCAGATTGGGATCATTGTAAATAATCCCTCTTTCTGCATCA
>JBNKGY010000150.1:0-10355 GCA_050290065.1 Marinilabiliaceae bacterium | reverse complement strand
TTTACAGTGTAAACAACCATCAAGTTATTAACAAACAACACATTATATCAACAAATAGTTTCTAGAGATACCCTTAAATCAATCACAATTCCTGTTGTCAAAAACAATCAAGTATTGGCTCTTTTTTGGTGTGCCAATAAATCTAATAATTATTCTGATTTTCATGCCAAACAGGTTACGCAATTATTAGAAACCACCTGGATACTTGTTCAACAACAAGAATTAAAGGACAAAAAAAGGATAAATTAATGCCCACAACGCCTATCTCTGATTAAATAAACACACAATATGCATTAGAAATACAACTATTTCCCATTTTTTATTTCAAAAAAATATTACGTTGTCAATGACGACCCAAGACACTCCATCTCTATCATATGTACATTTGAACAATATGTTCGAATTATTGTTTTATGCTATAAAACATGTTATTGGGCAATTAACCGCTAAATTTTTACTTTTTTTGTTGTGTTAAAACATAGAATCGTTTAAGCCTGAAATATGCATTTGAAAATCTATTACTTATTGAAAGCACTTGAGAACAAAGCACTTGGTTACTACACCTAAAATCAACATAGCTGCACGATACCACGTTTTTGTGAATCCTTGTTCTATCGAACTTTCAATGTTCATCATTAAGTTCTGATACATAATCCGGGTTGAACAACTAAACAATTAGCTACAAGCAAATGTTAAACATAGATTGGGCATAAATTTGTATCTCAATATTCTAAAAAATTAAGCTTATAATGAATAATTATAACATTTATACCAACCAACAACGTGTATCACATTTAAAACACAAAAATAATTTCAGTTTAATAGTATGAATTAAATACTATCAAATTTTAATAATAAAATAGTAGTAAGATCCACCATAATAACTATTTAAGATGTGGATTCGAATAAAAAGAAAGTAATTATAATCATATGAAGGACAATAGGATCCCATTTAAAAGGTTTCATGAAAGAAACGACAGACTGCTTTCTCAGTACGATGAAAATTATTATAGCAGGCAACATGCCAAAGGTAAACTTACTGCAAGAGAACGCATTGACTTTTTAATGGATAAAGATAGTTTCAGAGAGATTGATGCTTTTGTAAAACCTCTGGGAAGACAAGATGAAAAGTTATTTGGAGATGGGGTTATTGTAGGTTATGGAACAATAAACGGAAGAAAAGTTTTTGTATATGCCCAGGATTTTAATTTCATGGGAGGATCATTAGGGCTTATTCACGCTCGCAAGATTCAGAAAGTACAGGATATGTCTCTAAAAATGGGACATCCAATCATTGGTTTGATTGACTCAGGAGGAGCTCGTATACAAGAAGGCGTTGCCAGCTTGGCTGGATATGCGGGAATTTTTATGCATAATGTAAAAAGTAGTGGTGTTATACCTCAAATATCGGTAATTCTGGGGCCTGCTGCAGGGGGTGCTGTTTATTCTCCCGCCTTAACAGACTTTAGGTTTATGACAAAAGATACTTCCTACATGTTTGTTACCGGACCAGAAGTTGTAAAAGAAGTATTAAATGAAGATACTACTTTTGAAGAGCTGGGTGGTGCAGAAGTGCATGCGACACAAAGTGGTGTTGCTGATATGATTTTTAATGATGAGGAACATACACTTATGGGAGTTAAAAAATTACTAAGCTATCTCCCTTCCAATAATGTTGAACACCCTCCAGTGACTTTAAAGAATGATATTGCTCCCGGAAAAAACGAGAAACTTTCACTATTATTGCCTGATGATCCTAATAAACCATACGATGTAGTAGATGTAATTCGTTTAATTGTTGATAAAGACTCTTTTTACGAAGTTGCGGAAAACCATGCACAAAATATTGTTATTGGATTTGCTCGATTAGATAATCAGGTGATTGGTATTGTGGCCAATCAACCAAAAGTTATGGCGGGTACACTAGATATCAATGCCTCAAAAAAGGCAGCTCGATTTGTTCGTTTTTGCGACTCATTTAATATCCCTGTTTTAGTTTTGGAAGACGTACCCGGTTTTATGCCTGGTAAAAGTCAGGAGCAAAATGCAATAATAATGCATGGAGCAAAATTACTTTATGCTTTTGCAGAAGCCACTGTTCCTAAAATAACTGTCATTCTTCGTAAAGCCTATGGAGGTGCTTACATTGTAATGAACAGTAAAAACATGGGAGGTGACTTTAACTTTGCCTGGCCAACAGCTGAAGTTGCTGTAATGGGACCTGAAGGAGCCGTTAAAATATTAAATCGAAAAGAATTATTGGAAGCTGAAAATCCTGAAGAGCTAAAGCGAAAGCTTATTGCAGACTATAAGGAAAATGTTGCAAATCCATATGTGGCGGACGAAAAAGGATATATTGATGAAGTTATAGATCCTTCCGAAACACGTGAAGTAATTATAAATGCCTTTGCCTTATTGGAAAACAAGGTAGAGCAAAATCCTACAAGGAAGCATGGCAACATGCCATTATAATTTTAAGAGTATAAAGTATTCAGAATCGAGAATAATATTAATAAATAACATTTACAATGCGTAATTAAGTTTTTTTGTAGTTATTCCAGGTTCTGTAATACGAAACGACTAATAGATATGAAAATTAACTCAATTTTAATTGCTAATCGTGGAGAGATTGCCATCCGAATTGCCAAAACAGCAAAGAAGATGGATATTAAAACTTATATGTTTTTATCGCACCACGAACCTAATGCATTACATCTGGATCATGCAGATGAGGTTATTGATGTTTCGGACAATTCATTTATCAATATTTACACCAACATTGATAAGTTAATTGAAACAGCATTAGAATATAAGATTGACGCCATCCACCCTGGGTATGGCTTCTTATCAGAAAACCCGTTTTTGCCTCGTGAATGCGAACGTAATAGCATCATTTTTATAGGACCTTCGTCAAAAGCCATCAACCAAATGGGTAACAAAGGTATGGCACGTGATATGGCTCTTAAAAATAAGATTCCGGTATTGCAAGGTAGCAAAGGTGTCATAACATCTTTGGAAGAAGCTGAAGAAACCGCCATCAATATCGGTTATCCTATTATCCTGAAAGCTGTTGCCGGTGGTGGAGGAAAAGGTATGCGTGTTGTGCGTCATAAAAAAGAACTTCCACTAATGTTTAAACTGGCCACCAACGAGGCTAAATCACTTTTCGATAACGACTCTATGTTAATTGAAAAATACGTTGAAAATCCACGTCACGTTGAATTTCAGGTACTGGCAGATAAACATGGTAATATCATTCATTTATTCGAGCGTGAATGTAGTATCCAACGCAAACACCAGAAACTGCTTGAAGAAGCTCCTTCTGCAGCTTTAACCGATGAACTAAGGACAAAGATTGGTGCCGATGCAGTAAAAATATGTAAAGCCACGAAATACTATAGTGCCGGAACGGTTGAGTTTCTATTGGATGACAATCTGAACCATTATTTTATGGAGATGAATACCCGTGTTCAGGTAGAGCACCCTATTACTGAAGAAATAACAGGCGTTGATATCATTGAACAGCAAATAAGAGTTGCACAGGATGAAGAATTAAGTCTCAAGCAAGAAGATATCAAAATTAATGGATGGGCAATTGAGCTTCGCGTGAATGCGGAGGATGTTCAATCAGGATTTGCTCCTTCAACCGGTTTAATTGAACAAATGGAAATTCCTGAGAATAAGCATTTAAGGTGCGATTCTGGTTACCAGGCCGGTAAGGTTGTTATTTCAAGTTTTGATTCTTTGGTTGCCAAACTGATTATTACAGGAAAAACTAGAACTGAGGCCATAAAAAATTGTCGCAACGTTTTAGAAAACACCACTATTAAAGGTGTAAAAACAACATTGCCATTTTTTAAACAAGTAATGCAAACGCCGGCCTTTGTTAAAGGTAAATACACAACTTCATTTATTGAAACAGACCTGGAACAAAGCTATTATCAGGAAGATAATGAACTAATTGCTGCCGCTGCACTTGCTATGAAAGCATATTTAACTGAGCAAGACAAAATTAATTCTGATGAGTTAGGAGATAAACCAGTTTCGGTATGGGCAATGAGTAAAAAAATAAAAGGCTAAAAATGAAACTACTACAGTCAACAAAAAAATACATCCTTACGGGCGAAAAAAAGGTAACTGTGCAAGTTAAGGACAATGATATTTATAAAATAAACAACCGCAAAACAGACATTTCTATTGACAATATTGAAAATGACGAGTATGTGGTAAAATGTGGTAACAGATCACACATCGGTGAAATCGTTAGCCTCAAACAAAATGAATGTTCTGTGATGATCAATGGTAATACTTATCATTTTACAATTGAAACAGAACTAGCAAGCAAACGGAAAAAAAGATTATCAAAAAACTCCAGCAAAAAAGTTGAAAAAGTAAATGCCCCACTTCCCGGTGAAATTGTTGCAGTATTAATGTCTGAAGGACAAGATGTACACAAGGGTGAACCTGTAATGATTTTGGAGGCTATGAAAATGCAGAATGAAATAATCAGCCCTATTAACGGTACCATCAAAAGTTTAAATGCTAAATCTGATGAAACCGTAATGAAGGATCAACTTCTTTTTGAAATTGATCCTGGCAAATAAACGACCCTTTTATTGCACATAAATATTTTTAATAGGCTGCAAAATTTTAAATCTTTGCAGCCTATTATTCTTTAATATGCATTATGAGCTTTATACTTAGGATAAGCTTATTTTGTTTACACTCAACCCATCACTTTGTATTGATCGGGCATATTTGACTGCCGGTTTTCCAAAAATCATAACATATCCCATTACATGATCCTCAGGTATGCCTATTTGAGTTTTGATATCCGGAGCAATATCTTCAAGTACCCATTTCACCATTCCATTCCATAGCGTACCAAGGCCGTATGAATTTGCCAATAATTCAAAATAACTTAACGAGATATGACTATCCGCTTCAGGAGACGATATTTTTCTAGGTGCTGTGGCAATAATCAAATGTGGAGCATCTCTAAATAGCACATCTACACCTTTTGTTTCCCATAATTGCTGCAGATTAGCCATAAAGTTCATGTGAGGCAAAAGTGTACCTTCTTCATTTGCTTTTTTAATACTATCGTAAACCAAACTTCGTACCTTACTCAGCTCCTCTTTGGTTTGAGTGATTGAAAACAATACAGAGTTCTTATTATGACCAGTTGGTGCATAAGCAGCTGTTTCCAGTAATTTTTTAATCAAATCCTGATCTAACTCTTCCTTTGTAAATTTCCGGGTAGATCTGCGGGTTTTCATGAGTCTGCCCATTGATTCAGGACTAGGTATTTCACCTTTAACCAGCACACTATCTTCAGGATTTTTACCTAAAATTGACAATGCGCCTGTAGGACAAACTGCCAAACAGTGCTGACATTTAATACAATTCGGTTCCTTTCCGTCTTTTATTTCAGGAATCCCTTTCTTTCCGTTGATAATCAATGTAGGACATTCCTGAGAACAAAGTCCACATTGAGTACACTTAATTTCGTCAATTTTAAAATCTAGCATATTGTTTATTTTTCTGGATACAAAGAACACTAAAGATTTTAGAATTTCATAATCACAAATAAGTTTTTAAAGCTATTATACAGCATATGAATACGAAGCAATTACAACGCATTAGAGTCTGATATACAAGAAATTTGTTAAAGAAATTTGATTTTCTCAACTTCCTGTTAAACAAAAACAATAATTTAGAGTTTCATTAGCATAACTAAAAAAAAGCTATGAGAGATATAATGCTTATTGTTCATATTTTATCAGTTGCCATTTTTGTTGGAGCTTCCTTCTCCTTTTTTATCCTGAATAAGGTTACAGGTAAATGGCATGAAGAAATTAAAAACAAATTTAACTCAGCACTTCTATCATTAAATTATTTGGGAAAAACAGGATTAACGTTATTAATTATTTCAGGAGGTTATTTAATGACTCCATACTGGTCGTTATTAGGAGAAATGCCCCTATTAGTTACCAAACTAACTTTAGTGTTTGTACTATTAATAGTATTGGTATTACTTAGCATTAAAGCTAAAAAAGCTAAAAAATCTCAACAATCAGGAGACTTTCAGAAAGTAAATATATTACAACAAGTGAACCTTATTATAAGTATTGCTGTTGTAATAATGGCGATATTAGTATTTCACTAAATAAACAGAATACCAAAATATTATCGAAATTTCGATATTTTAAATTTCTCTAAATTATTTTTTTGATGTGATTAGATTCATGGCGTAAAGATTCTTGCTTGTTCTTAAACCCTTCCTAATCACATCATTTTTTTATCCATCCCGGTAGATCTTTATTAAAAAAATACTCCTTAATATTTCTATTATACTTATAGATTTCACGAGCTTCTTTACCGTATTCTTTTAATCTTTTATTGGATTCACTGGTCATAAAAAGTCCGTCTTGCTCAAATGGCGTAACCGGCAAAACGTAAAATTCCTTTTTATTATTATATTCAGGAGTATAAACCCATGTAAGATAATATCCGGCATTACTTACAATTGTTTGTTTTCCTGATTTGGAAAGTTCTATACGCACCATCACACCCCCATCCCTTGGAGCTGTCCTTTGGTTTGAGATAAAATTACCCAAAGAGAAGACAACAAAATGATCTTGATCAAAATATATAGGTTGCAAAACATGAGGATGTGAACCGATTACCACATCAACTCCATTATCTTTAAAAAGGGAATTGATCTTTTCCTGTCCCTGGTTTTGCGTAGTTTGATACTCTAATCCCCAATGCACAAATGCAATAATCTTATCAGGCATTAAAGCTTTCGCACGTTTAATATCATTTACAATGACTTCTTCATCAATAAAATTTACAACATTTGGTTCTGTTACAGGTATCCCATTTGTTCCATAAGTATAATTGATAATGGCTACTTTAACACCATCTTTCTCAAGCAGTAATGCATTGTTTTTTTCTTTCTCAATTGCATTTTTAAAAGTACCGGTATGTGGAATTTTTAAACTATCCAATACATCAATGGTGCGCTCTAATCCTTGCTTCCTTCTGTCGATACAATGATTATTGGCGGTAACCAAAGCATCCACTCCTGCCTTTTTTAAGGCCACAGCTAAATTATCAGGAGAACTAAACTGAGGATATCCTTTATATGGAGGACCTGCCAGACTAACTTCAAGATTTGCAACCGCGAAATCAGCATCTTCAAAAATATTACTTACATATTTAAAGCAATTATCATATTCATATTCTCCGGTACTTGAATTATAAGCACTGTTAATTTGAGTATCATGCCCCATAATATCACCCATAAATACAAAGGATACTGTTGTTGTATCTTGCGAAAAGGAAGTTTGAAAAAAGCTTACCCAAAACACGAATAGTATTAAAATCTTTCTCATAGCTTATTCTATTAAAAATTCCATGTTCATCATCAACGAACAAATATAATCATTTAATAATGATAACAATTAGATCAGGAAAATGGCTTAATCAGCATTTAATTATTTCTTCCTGACCTATGCATCACTAGTTTATGAATATTAAGCAGAAATAATTGGCTAAATTCTTTAATCACTTCCTATTTTAAAGTTCCTCTCCCTTATTTATCACCACTTAACCCCTAAAAACTACACATCATTAAACAAACACTCCTCATAAGTCACTATTAATCAACAACACTCAAACCAGTTCCTTACATCATATATATGCTTATAAATATTAACGAACAGTAAAATAGTATTGTATTTCTGACTATATAATTCACAAGATTTATATTAAAAAAATATTAAATTGCACGGATTTGGAAAATTTGATACGATGAAATTTGAGAGAACGTTTGATATTTTAAAGCACTTAAAAGAGAATAGCAACAAACAGGATATTCTTTGTGCTAAAAAAAATGGAAGTTGGGTTAAATTCAGTGTAAACGAATATTATGAGAATGCTAAAAACTTTGCTTTAGGATTACTCAATATGGGATTTGAAAAGGGCGATAAAATTGCCACAGTTTCCAATAATCGACCGGAGTGGAATTTTGTAGATATGGGAATGGCTATGATTGGTGTAATTCATGTACCTGTATATCCAACCATAAGTGATGAAGAGTTTACTCATATCTTCACTCATTCTGATGCTAAGATGGTGATTGTTTCCGACTCTAGCCTTTATAGCAGAATCAAACCTCTGGCAGAAAAAATAAACCAAATTGACAGTGTGCTTACCTTTAATAAAGTTGATGGATCTGAAAAATGGGAAATGGTATCTCAGCAAGGCGAGGACAACAAAGTAAAATTAATTGCACGGTTTAAGAGTATTAAAAGTCAGGTTAAATCAAACGATGTGGCCTCAATTATTTATACATCAGGAACTACAGGATTACCCAAAGGAGTCATGTTAACTCATGAAAATTTTTTAAGTAATGTAGCAGGTGTATGGGACTATTTTGAGCTTAATAGTGAAAAAAGAATATTAAGTTTTCTTCCTCTTTGTCATGTTTATGAGCGCTTGGCAAACTACCTTTTTCAGGCCAAAGAATGCAGCATATATTACTCTGAAAACCTGGGTTCAATAGCATCTGATTTGATTGAAATAAAAGCCAATGCTTTTGCTACGGTTCCCAGAGTGATTGAGCGTATTTACGACCGTATTGTATCTAAAGGAGAAGATCTTACGGGAGTAAAAAAAGCCATTTTCTTTTGGGCTATGCGATTAGGAGAAAGATATAGCACAGAAAATGACCATCGTTATTTGTATCAATTAAAATTAAAGATTGCCAGAAAACTCGTTTTTAGTCAATGGAGAAAAACATTTGGAGGCCAGTTGGATTTTATTATTTCAGGCGGTGCTGCCTTACAGCCTCGCTTAAGCAAACTATTTTTTGCTGCCGACATTGCTTTAATGGAAGGTTACGGACTAACTGAAACCTCCCCGGTAATTGCCACCAACTACCTAAGTAAACCCGGCAATGTGATGATAGGAACTGTTGGACCGGTATTAAATAATGTTACTGTTAAGATTGATGATGATGGTGAAATATTAGTTAAAGGACCTAACGTAATGAAGGGTTACTTTAAACAACCTGAATTAACAAATGAAGTTATGGATGATGAGGGTTGGTTTCATACCGGCGATATAGGGGAATTAGTGAATGGTAAATTCTTAAAAATCACTGATCGCAAAAAAGAAATGTTCAAGACCTCAAGTGGGAAATACATTGCCCCACAGGCTATTGAAAATATGCTTAAAGAATCTATATTTATTGAACAGGCCATGGTTGTTGGCGAAAGTGAAAAATTTGCATCTGCTTTAATCTCTCCAAATTTTGATTATCTGCATATGTGGGCTCATGATCATAAAATTCATTTTAGAGACAATAAAGAATTGGTTCTAGACAAACAAGTTCTTAAAGTAATCCAAAAAGAAGTTGCCAAAACCAATAACCTAATTGGTCAGCACGAACAGATCAAACGATTTAGAATTGTATGTGAACCATGGACTTCTGCTTCAGGTGAGTTATCTCCTACCTTAAAATTAAAAAGAAGAATTTTATATGCCAGGTACGCAAAAATATTACGTGAAATATATGCATATGATCCCGATCAGGAAAATAAAGGATCCATCAGCTTTAATGGAAACTGATTTAATCTGACTTCTGAGAATCTATTCAAGACTTTCAGGAATCCTAATACTATGTTTTTCTGAAGAAAAATCAAGACCACGGGGCTTCATTTTTGTTTCAAATGGCATACTAAATTTTCCACTTGATTCAATAATTAACCGATCCTTTAATTCAGGAAAATCAAGAAGTGTCAGGTCTTTAATTTTATGAATAACAGCCCCACTATTGTCATACATAAGTGCAACATTTTTAACCTGTTTAAAAGGAATTATTTCACCTTTTACAAATTCACCTTCATTATTCGTATACACCTTAATAATGGGTGTTAATGCATTGGGACCAGATAAGTTAAAGCGTGAATATGTAGCAAAATTACCTAAACTATAGGCAATAAATCTCTTTTTATATATTTCAATAGCACGTGTAACATGAGGCCCGTGACCAAATATAATATCAGCTCCGGCGTCAATCATTGCATGAGCAAATTCATAGACATTACTCCTGTTTTCTCCATAAAATATTTCAGACTCACGGGTAACATGCTGATGTTTTGCTCCCTCCGCACCTCCATGAAAAGACACCATTACAATATCGCATGTGCTTTTTAATTGAGTAACAATTCTGATTGCATTAGACAAGTCATTGATATCAACGGTTCCTGTATTTGGTGAAAATCCGGCAAATCCAACTTTCAAACCTTTAATCATTAAAGAATCTGTTGCTTTATCAAGCAATC
>JBNKGY010000149.1:0-10361 GCA_050290065.1 Marinilabiliaceae bacterium | reverse complement strand
GAAACCAATTATTTATAAGCGATCTGAGCCATTAATTTTATGTCGAACTGAGGTTACTAATCTGAGTTCGACTGAAATTTTAGTTTTCAGAATAATATCAAAAAACTAATATACAAGACGAATTTATCAGACTTAGTTAGTTCGTTCGAAAAATTTATCGAAGTAAATCCGTTTTTTCCAAAGTATTTAAAATACCTTTTCTAAATAGTGCCTGTCCATAAAGTCGGGTGTTTGGATTATAAAGTTTAAATGCAAGGCGTGTGAAAAATTCAAACCGCAGTATACTAACGTATATGAGGATTTGGATTTTGAGCAACAACGCAGTTGTTGGACTTTATAGACGAACACTAAATAGTACTTGCACGAAAACTCAAGTGGCAGATAAGAAAGCTTCATTTTTGAGGCTTTCGAAGCTCAAAAAATGTGAGTTTACTGCCGTAAATGATTCTCTTGAGAGCAAGAGTAACGAAAAAAATGGAGTTTTCTTGCTGACACTAAATAGCAAAAAGTAGTTTGAAAATGACCTTCTATTAAATACCTGAACAACCTCATTTTATGTTGAAAGACGTATGGAATATAGTTATATTATTACAATGATCTTCAACTTCTAGTTTTAAGTTACATACTTCACTATTAAAGTGGGGTGCTTTATATAATTGGCAACTTAAAGTATTTGTTTTAGCATCAAATTCAAACAATGTCCATTGTCCATTAATATGTCCGTTAAAGGATTTTATTCCTGAAAAATCATCGGTAATCTTAAATTTTAAAGTTGAGTTTCTGTTGTATGTTTTTCCTTTTATAAAATTTATAGGTTTAATTTTGGGGGAAATACTATCAACTTGAAATGTGAATTTTCCGAAGTTTTTTGTTTTTAGAACAATAAAATCTTCAACAATATCACCTCCTGCATAGTAATGATGGCCATTCCCATTGATGGTTACTAATGCGAGTTTTTCCTTATACGGAACAAGTGAATTGGGTATTTTTGCCTTGATTGTAATGTGTTTTTGTAGTGGAATAGTATTGTCTCCTATTTGATAAATGGGTAGCTCGTTAGTATTATTTATTGATTTAATAATCAGGTCAATATCGTCATATAAAGAACCTTTCGGGATGTAACAATTAAGATTCTCTATTTGTAATTGATGTTCAAAACCATATGATAGTTTTTTTGATTCAAAAACCGGGGGACCCTGTGTATGTGTCGTGTTATTCTTACCTGCAAAAATCTTAAAATCCAACTTTGAAGCATTACCTGCGGCATCAAAAGCTGATAGTTCAATATTTTTAGTTTCATCAATTGTGATGATTCCGTTGTTTTCAATATTGTTGTAAACACTTAATTGGTTATTGGGTTGTCTAAAGCATCTCTCAAATCTTACGCCATGTTTTTTTCTATAACCGTAATCAATATGACTATTTATATATCTTGATTCGTTAAAAGAAAACCGATCCATTTCCCATCCATAATATAATTGGCCATTTACTTGCATTTGAAGCTTGTAAATACCACATTTTTTCCAGGAACCACTCATGTAATCCATCATTTCAATACCAACTCCAATTTTTCCGTAAGCAATAATTTGTGGGTTGCTTTTTAAGTGATATTTTCCATCATAAAATACTACAGGAAAGTTTTTTTCCTGATATCTGCCGTTAATGGTACTTTCAGAAGTTAGTGGATATAATCGTATGGTAAGGATTTTAGGTCGAATATCATCTTTAATCTTAGTTTGAAATGGAAACGGATTTATAGGCTCTTCGGTTTCTGAATCTCTGATTTCATAGTGCAAATGGGGACCTCCACTGCTTCCTGAATTACCTGAATATCCAATAATTTCACCCCTGTCAATATGTATGTCATATTTGGGGAAGTAGTCAATCGCAAAAGATTTAACTTTATATTGCTCCTGAGTTATGATTGAATCTATTTTTGGTGCATACCTTTCAAGGTGACCATAAACCGTTGTATATCCATTGGGGTGCTTGATATAAATTGCATTTCCATAACCTACAGGGGAAATCTTTATTCTTGAAACTTTTCCTTCTGCCATACTCATAACGGGTAATCCGGTTTTTCCATTGGTACTAATGTCAATTCCTGAATGAAAATGATTGGATCTAAGCTCTGCAAAAGAACCGCTAACGACGGGTGTGATATTTAAAGGGAAAAGAAAATCTATATCGTTTGGATGAACCTGTGATTTAATATTTACAGTAGAAAAAGAAATAATTATAAAATATAAAATAATACGGTAAAAATTCATATTTGCGATGTGTTTATTATGTGTATCAGACGTGTTTATAAAAAGAAAATAATGCCCTTAATGTTTATGCCTATATGGCAATCATACTGCAAAAAACGTAAAAGGTTTAACTTTTTTTTAATTGTAATCTTTTAATTTTTAGATTATCACCTGTGTTACCTAAATAGTTTGTGAAAAGAAACTTTCGGTTTGTTTTTATTTTTTAAATGCAATGTTAACTTTGTATGGCATTTTTGTAAATATGGCAAACGAAAATATAGAAATAGTTAAAAATTTACAACATAACATAAAGCGGTTGGTTGATCGGTACCAAAGCGTAAAGTCAGACTATGGCAAATTAAAAGCGCAAAACGAACAACTAACTACTCAATTAGAAGAATCTGCCAGAGAATTGGCCGATTTAAATGAAAAATACAATACATTAAAATTTTCTAAAACGATTGAAGCAACGAGTGGAGACGTTCACTTTGCCAAAATTAAGATTAATCAGATTGTGCGGGAAATTGATAAATGCATTGCTCTTTTAAATAGATAACATATTAGTTGCTAATGGATGATAAACTTTCAATACGGGTTAATGTAGCAGATAGATTCTATCCGTTAAGGATTGAACGCGATGATGAAGAACGTATCAGAAAGGCAGCTAAAATGATCAACGAAAAAGTATTACAATATAAACAACACTATTCTGATAAAGATCATCAGGATTTTTTAGGGATGGCAGCATTACAATTTGTAATTAAACTTCTTGAGTTAGAAGAGAAGCAGGATGATACACCAATTGTTGAAATGGCTAGAGAGTTAGATCAACAGTTGACGGAAATCCTTGAGAAAGAATAATTTTTCAATATATATCAATAATATCCGCATTGTTTTTACAATCAGGTAATTGCTTACCTGATATGGTATTAATAATTGCGGTTTTGTTTTATTTAATAAAGTGTAAAATGGAGATAACATATGGAATTGTAGCCCTGTTAATCGGAATATTGGGCACATGGATAGTATATGGTAAGTTTTTGAAATCTCAAAGCCATAAGATTATACGTGAAGCTGAGAATAAAGCTGAAGTCATTAAAAAGGATAAAATCTTACAGGCTAAGGAGAAGTTTTTACAATTAAAGACTGATCATGAGAAGGAAATAAATTCCAGGAATAATAAATTACTGATTACAGAGAATAAATTAAAGCAAAGAGAAGTAGTATTTTCGCAAAAGCAGGAAGAGTTAACTCGCAAGCGTAAAGAAACGGATGTTATCAGAGAGAATTTGGATAGTCAACTGGAGTTAGTGGAAAAAAAGTCTGCAGACCTTGATCGTTTGCATAAACAACAAGTTGAGCAATTAGAAGCTATTTCGGGATTAACAGCTGATGAAGCAAAAAGTCAATTAATTGAATCGCTTAAGGCAGAAGCTAAAACTGAGGCCATGTCCTATGTGAATGACATTATGGATGAAGCTAAAATTAATGCGACTAAAGAATCCAAGAGAATTGTTCTTCAGACCATACAAAGAGTGGCAACTGAAAATGCTATTGAAAATTCTGTAACCATATTTCATATTGATTCAGATGAAATTAAAGGTAGGATTATTGGTAGAGAAGGACGTAATATCAGGGCCCTAGAAGCCGCTACGGGTGTTGAGATAATTGTTGATGATACACCGGAAGCTATTGTGTTGAGTGCATTTGATCCAATGCGTAGAGAAATTGCCCGATTAGCACTTCATCAACTTGTTACTGATGGTCGTATTCACCCGGCTCGTATTGAAGAGGTTGTAAATAAAGTTCGTAAGCAGGTAGAAGAGGAGATTATTGAAACCGGAAAAAGAACGACTATTGATTTAGGAATTCACGGATTGCATCCAGAACTAATTAAGTTGGTGGGAAAAATGAAATACCGTTCTTCTTATGGTCAGAATCTACTTCAGCATTCCAGAGAAACAGCTAATTTATGTGCGGTAATGGCAAGTGAACTAGGTTTAAATCCTAAAAAAGCGAAAAGAGCCGGCCTGTTGCATGATATTGGTAAAGTATCAGACGAGGAGCCGGAATTACCACATGCTATTCTGGGTATGAAGCTTGCTGAAAAATATAAAGAGAAACCAGATATTTGTAATGCCATTGGTGCTCACCACGACGAAATAGAAATGACAACAATGATGGCGCCAATTGTTCAGGTTTGTGATGCCATTTCAGGAGCTCGCCCGGGTGCCAGAAGAGAGGTAGTAGATTCTTATATTAAACGTTTGAAAGATCTTGAGAATTTGGCACTTTCATACCCTGGTGTTCTTAAAACCTACGCAATTCAGGCTGGTAGAGAATTACGTGTTATCGTCGGAAGTGAGAAAGTAACAGATAAAGATGCAGAATCATTATCATATGATATTGCAAAAAAGATTCAGACTGAAATGACATATCCGGGGCAGGTTAAAATTACAGTCATTCGTGAGACCAGAGCCATAAACTATGCTAAATAATGTGTAGTTCGTCAAAATTGTACGGGTGATATTAGAAAGTTCCATAAATTAGAAATCTAATTGAAACCGTAGCAATAGTTATTATGAAAGAAATACTACAAGATAAAATTGTATTAGTAACAGGTGGAGCCGGTTTTATCGGCTCTAACCTTTTAGAACGGTTGTTAAATCAAAATAATAAGGTTGTCTGTCTGGATAACTTTTCGACAGGCAAGAGAGAAAACATTGCTCCTTTTCTTGAAAATCCTAATTTCACACTCGTTGAAGGGGATATCAGAAACAGAGAAGATTGTGATAAAGCAGTTAATGGCTGTGAACTGGTATTACATCAAGCTGCACTGGGTTCAGTTCCTCGCTCAATAAATGATCCAAAAACAACTAACGACGTTAATATATCCGGATTTGTGAATGTGATTTTGGCAGCAAGAGATGCTGGAATTAAAAGGATTGTCTACGCAGCAAGTTCTTCTACTTATGGTGATAGCAAAGAATTACCAAAGGTGGAAGATAAAATAGGAAAACCTATATCTCCTTATGCCGTTACAAAATATGTAAATGAATTATATGCTGATGTTTATGCAAAATTGTATGATCTCGATATAATTGGTTTACGCTATTTCAATGTTTTTGGAAAGCGACAAGATCCTGATGGGGCTTATGCAGCAGTCATTCCTAAATTTGTTAAAGCACTTGTAAAAAAGGAGTCCCCAACTATTAATGGAGACGGTTCGTATTCGAGAGATTTTACCTATATAGATAATGTTGTTCAGGCCAATCAACTTGCAGCCGTTGTTAAAAATCCTAATGCTTTAAATCAGGTTTACAACGTTGCGTTTGGTGAAAGAACTACTCTGAATGAATTAATCGATTATTTAAAGGAGTATTTATCTGCTTATGACAAGTCAATCGCAAATATTGAAATAAATTACGGTTCTGTTAGAGCAGGGGATGTTCCTCACTCATTAGCTTCCATTGAAAAGGCAAAAAATAATCTGGGATACAATCCTCAATACAATGTAAAGGAAGGGCTTAAAGAAGCTATTGACTGGTATTGGAGGAACTTATAAAATTCAAATAAATTAATAACATATAGTTAATTTTTAAAATAATGGCTAAAGTTGCATTAATAACTGGTGTTACAGGACAGGATGGTGCTTATCTGTCAGAATTTTTATTGAAAAAGGGATATGTCGTTCATGGCGTTAAACGTCGTTCATCACTTTTTAACACAGATCGAATTGATCATTTGTATCAGGATCCACATGTAGATAATAAAAACTTTTTTTTACACTATGGTGATCTGACAGATTCAACTAATCTTATCAGGATTATTCAGGAAACTCAGCCTGATGAAATATATAATTTAGCTGCTATGTCGCATGTGGCAGTTAGTTTTGATACACCGGAGTACACAGCAAATGCAGATGGTATTGGAACATTACGTATTCTGGAAGCCATTAGATTATTGGGGTTAACCAAAAAAACAAGGTTTTATCAAGCATCAACAAGTGAATTATACGGACTTGTTCAAGAAGTTCCTCAAAGTGAAAAAACGCCATTTTATCCTCGCTCACCTTATGCTGTTGCCAAACTTTATGGTTATTGGATAACTGTTAACTACAGAGAGGCCTACGATATGTATGCTTGTAATGGCATACTATTTAATCATGAATCTCCTATCAGAGGTGAGACTTTTGTTACAAGGAAAATTACCAGAGCGGTTGCAAGAATTGCTTTAGGGCTGCAAAATAATCTCTACTTGGGTAATTTATCCGCAAAAAGAGATTGGGGACATGCAAAAGATTATGTAGAGGCTATGTATTTAATGCTTCAACAGGATAAACCTGAGGATTTTGTGGTAGCTACAGGAATAACTACTGAAGTTAGAGAATTTGTAAGGATGGCTTTTAAGCATGTAGGTGTTACTCTTGAATTTAAAGGAGAGGGAGAAGAGGAAAAAGGATATGTGGTGTCTTGTGATAATGACGAGTATAAAGTTGAAATAGGAGCTTGCGTTGTGGCTATTGATCCAAGATATTTCAGACCTACTGAGGTTGAATTGTTAATTGGAGATCCGGCAAAAGCACAAAAAAAGTTAGACTGGAAACCAAAATATGATTTAAAAATGTTGGTTGACGATATGATGCAAAGTGATATTAAGTTAATGAGAAAGGATAAATACCTTAAGGATGGTGGATATCAAACATTAAATTACTTTGAATAAATGAGTTTTAAATTCATTTTTTAAATAGTTAATATATTTTAATCCTTCTAAATCTTTATTGATTTAGAAGGAAAAATAATACATTTGTTGACTATTATTAATTTAAAACAATAATTAAGATGAAAATCTATTTCCCAAGAATGATTTCAATATTTATTATTGGTTCTTTATTTTTAGTGTCCTGTGGAGGAGATAGTGGTAATGAAGAACCAATAGTTAATGACACAACAAACCCATCAATTTCAATTGAACAACCTACTGATAATCAGCATTTAATTATGGGGGGTTCATTCTATTTTAAAGGTACATTTACAGATGACATAGAACTTGATAAAGTGGTGTTTTCTTTGCAAGATCAAAAGCCTGGAAAAGCTTATGGAGCTACAGGACTTGATGATGAACCATGGAAAATTTCAGATGAAACAATAAATTTGTCTGGAACTTCTCAAACAATTGATTCAGATATATTTGACACCGAGGCTAATGGAATACCGTATAATATTTATACCGGTATTTATACTTTAAGTGTTACCTGTTATGATAAAGCGGGTAATTTTTCAACAGAGACTTTAAATATTGATATTGACTAGTTTTTTGTAAAATATGTATTGAAAAACCCGATGCTGTTAGTGTCGGGTTTTGTTTTTCCTATTGTGTTTATATGAATAATGCGTCTGGTTATAGTGCAATTTTAATCAGATAATGTTTCATTTGTATTGAATTACCTAAATAGATATACAATGTTTGATTTTGATGAAATAATTAACCGTGAAGGAACTGATGCTTTTAAGCTTGAACTAAGAGAAGTATTTTTTGGTAAAAATGATGTTTTGCCTTTATGGGTTGCGGATATGGACTTTAAAGCCCCTCCAAAAGTAATTGAAGCTATACAAGAAAGAGCTGCTCATAATATTTATGGTTATACAATTAGAGATCAAAAATTTAACAGTTCAATTAAAAATTGGTTGACAAATCAGCACGATTGGAATATTGAAGAGGAATGGATCAAATTTATTCCCGGCGTTTTACCTTCAATTGTTATTGCTATAAATGAATTTACAAATGAGGGAGATAAGGTAATTATTCAAACTCCGGTATATCCACCTTTCTATTCTATTGTAAATGATAATAAAAGAGAGCTGCTTAAAAATAAGCTCATTGAAACCGATGGATATTATACTATAGACTTCGATTTGTTGGAAGAACAAGCGAGCGATCCTGATACAAAGATATTTGTATTTTCAAATCCTCACAATCCGGTTGGAAGAGCATGGAATTATGAAGAATTAAAACGTATTGCTGAAATATGTATTAAGCATGACCTGATAATTGTTTCAGATGAGATACATAGTGATTTGTGTTTATTTGGAAATAAGCATCTTGTAATGGCCAATTTATTTCCGGAATTAGGAGACAGACTCATAACTGGAATGGCACCTAGTAAAACTTTCAATATAGCAGGATTGTCAACCGCATATGCCGTTATTTCTGATAAGAAATTGAGAGATCGTTTTAATAAACGATTAATTGCCTATCAGATGCATATGGGAAATTTATTTGGTGGAGTTGCTTTAACTGCAGCGTATAATCATGGGGCTGAATGGTTGGATGCAATGAAGAAATATCTGGAGCAAAATGCCTTATTGGTTCAGGATTTTATAAAACAAGAGATGCCTGAAGTTGGTTTTGTATTACCTGAGGCTACTTATTTATTATGGCTGGATTTTAGAAAATGGGGGATTTCACCTATTAAATTAAGAAAGGCGATGATTGAGATAGGAAAGGTCGGCTTAAATGATGGCTTATCTTTTGGTGCTGATGGTGCCGGTTTTCAAAGATTAAACATAGGTTCCCCTAAAGTAATTATACAAGAGGGATTGGAACGAATCTTAAAAGTCAGGAATCATTTATTAAAATAGAATCTAGTTTTTCAAGTTGTATAAATTCATTCGTTCTTTATTAAAAGTTATAATATACCGGATAAGGAGCAATATGAATTTTAAATTGTCTATTCAATAGGTTTAACGATGCGACTTATATGAAGGTATTTCTTGTTCCGGATTCATTTAAAAATTCTGTTAATGCATTAGATATTATTGATGTACTTAGTCCGGAATTATTAAATAATCCCAAAATTCAACTTACGGCTATGCCATTATGTGATGGAGGAGAAGGAACTCTAGATACTTTAGTGAAAGGATTAAAGGGAGAAATTCATAGTAAATTAGTTCATAATGCACTGGGAGATAAGTTGAAATGCAATATTGGAGTTACTAAAGAATTAGCAATAATTGAATTAGCTCAGGCTTCTGGAATAGAGAAAATTAATAGTAAACAATTAAATCCATTTATATCAAATACCTATGGAACCGGTGAGCTGATTAAGTGGGCTATTGATAGAGGGAAGAAAGATGTTGTATTAACACTTGGAGGCAGTGCAACTGTTGATGGAGGAATTGGGATTGTTCAGGCCTTAGGTGGTAAATTTTATGATAAAAAAAATATATTATTAAAGCCTGAAGATTCAGTCCTTTTTAAATGGCACTCGGCTGACTTATCCGAATTTTTACGAACTATTAGAGGCATCAATTTTACAATAGCAGTGGATGTAGATAATAGGCTTTTAGGGAAAAACGGTGCTGTTTACGTTTTTGGTCCTCAAAAAGGTGTGAAAAATTCAGATCTTCAAAAGTTTGATGGTGCATTAGGTAAGTGGAGCTCCTACCTGGAAAGTGAATATAACTGTAACATTACCAGCATAAAAGGTTCCGGAGCTGCAGGAGGAGCCATGATTCCTTTGCTTATCAATAAAACGACTAAAATAATTTCTGGTTTCGAATTAGTCTCATATAGTCTTGATTATGAGCAGGAAATATCTGAATGTGATTGGATAATAACAGGTGAAGGAAAAGCTGATGAGCAGACTTTTATGGGCAAAGGAGTTGGTGAGGTTATAAAATGGGCTAATCAATATAAAAAGAAAGTTATAGTAGTTGCAGGAACCAATGCCATGAATAAGGAACTTATTGAAAAATATAACATTTATAAGGTATTTTCAATTATGGATAAAGCATCATCCTTACATGATGCTATGGAAAATGCATGCAATTATCTTTCTGTAATAGGGGGAAAAATATCTCAATTGATTCAATCGTAATTTGGTCACCGATATTTATAAATCGGGAAACAAGAGGTCAGTTTCTGTTAGTAGCATACTTCCTTTTTAAAACAGGAAAAAGAAAAACGGCAAGAAATATAACAATGGTTCCCACGTAAAAACCGTCAGACATATATTCAGATTCTCCAAATATAAAATAGGCTAATAAAATGTATCCCGTCTACTAATCCATATTTCACATGAAGTTCAGCAGAGTTACCTTTGCCTGAAAA
>JBNKGY010000148.1:0-10368 GCA_050290065.1 Marinilabiliaceae bacterium | reverse complement strand
TTCTCCACAAATGGTAGGGGTGGGTCACAATTCTGGAGAGGATTGCATAGGGTAAAACATCTATTCAAATGGGGAGCTATACATAAAGTGGGAAAGGGGGATCAGACTTTGATCCAAAAGGGAAAAGTGACAATGAGGTAATGAGGTTTTGTCAGAGTTTCATGACGGAACTGTATCGTCACATAGGTCACAATACTGATATTCCTGCAGGTGATATAGGAGTTGGAGGAAGAGAAATAGGCTTTCTTTTTGGTCAATATAAAAGAATTAAAAATGAATTTACCGGGGTGCTTACAGGGAAAGGCACTAATTGGGGAGGTAGTTTAATACGACCAGAGGCTACAGGATATGGTAATGTATATTTTGCTGAAGAAATGCTAAACACCCATCACGAGAATTTTAAAGGTAAAATCGTGACCATATCAGGAGCTGGAAATGTGGCTCAGTATAGTGCGGAAAAAGTTATTGAATTAGGAGGAATAGTTGTCACAATGTCTGATAGCAGTGGATATATATATGATCCTGATGGGATTGATAAAGCAAAACTAAATTATATCAAACAATTAAAAAATATTCAACGCGGAAGGGTTAAAGAATACGCCGATAAGTATAAAGTGAAGTACATTGAAAACTCAACACCGTGGACTGAGAAATGTGACATTGCATTACCATGTGCTACTCAAAATGAGATTTTAAAAAATGATGCTGAGGTATTAATCAAAAATGGATGTATGTGTATTTCTGAAGGAGCAAATATGCCTTGTACCCATGAGGCAATAGATCTATTTATTAAAAACAAATTACTTTATGGACCGGGAAAAGCAGCTAATGCAGGAGGAGTCGCAGTATCCGGATTGGAAATGAGCCAGGATGCCATACGCATTAAATGGTCCAGAGAAGAAGTTGATTCTCAACTTAGATATATCATGAAAGAAATTCATCAAACTTGTTTAAAATATGGAACAAAAGTAGGAGGATTTGTAAATTATATGGATGGAGCAAATATAGGTGGGTTTGTAAAGGTTGCAGATGCGATGATTGATCAGGGAGCTGTATAACTAGCGATTTAAGGCACACTATAAATGAATTTAACTATGAAATCAGAAAATATTAATTTTATCTTCTTTCTAATCATTTTAATGACAGGATGCATTCATACAAATAAAAATTTCTCAAACAATGCATTTAGTTTCACTAAAAGTATATCGGTATTGGGTAAATCTAATGCCGTGTTTGATACAATTACTGGTAATATAAAACCATGGTGGGACCATACTTTTAGCAATGATCCATACAAATTATTCATTGAACCTTATCCAGGAGGAGGATTTTATGAATTATTTGATGACCAGCATAACGGAATTCGACATGCTGTTGTTACTGCTGCTGACAAGGGTAAGTTATTAAGACTTGAAGGTCCTTTAGGAATGGCCGGAAATGCAATACACCTTGTTAGTACAATTAAGCTAAGCAATCAAGGATCTGATTCAACAATAATAACCATACAAGTTAATGGTGCCGGAAAAATTGAAAAAGAATGGCCCTTACTTATCGAAAAAGTTTGGATTCACTTTATTGAAGAAAGACTAAAACCATATCTGGAAGGTGAACTAACCTCTCAATAGCACGAAAATGCTACAAATAGATTTTACAAAACGTATAATTGAATTAAAGATACCCCAAGCATCTGGAAATTATTTTTTTTGAATAGTCTATAAGTATTTTAAGTCAAATTATTTTGTTTATTGTTAATTTGCTCATATTTGTACTTTAATAAAAACAAAAGTACTTCAAATGATTGATTTCAACATTACTCCGCTAACAAACTCTATTAATGACCAAATTAAGAATAAAATAGATAAAAAGACTAAACCTCTGGGATCGTTAGGGCAGCTTGAAAAAATTGCTTATCAGATTTGTAGGATACAAAACACCTTACATCCATCTTTGCAATATCCAAACATTGTACTAGTTGGTGCCGATCACGGCATATGTGAGGAAGGCGTTAGTCCATGTCCCCAAGAAATTACCTGGCAACAAATGATCAATTTTTCAAATGGAGGAGGAGGAATTGGTTTATTTACGTCCCTGTATGATATTAATCTGACCGTCGTTGATGCTGGAGTAGATTACAATTTTGATTCCCATCTCAATATCTTAAATAATAAAATAAAAAGAGGATCCGGGAATTTTCTATCAGAAGAGGCCATGAGTACAGCTGAATGTGCACAAGCAATATCTAATGGAGCCAGGATAGTAAAGGAGCTACATGAAAAAGGTTGTAATATTATAGGTTTTGGAGAGATGGGAATAGGAAACACTTCACCTGCATCAATATTAATGAGCTTATATTGCAATATTCCTATAGAAAAATGCGTGGGCCCGGGAAGTGGTTTGGATGATGAAGGTGTGAAAAATAAAATAAGCACCCTTAAAAAGGCCATACAAAATAATCCAGACCTCACTGATCCATTCGATATTCTGGCATATTTTGGAGGGTTGGAAATAGCAACTATCGTAGGGGGAATGCTTCAAGCAGCAGCTCTAAACATGATTATTTTAAACGATGGTTTTATCATCACCTCTGCCCTATTAGCTGCACAAGCCATAAACCCTAATGTAATTGAATATGTAATTTATTCACATCACTCTAAAGAAGGAGGACACGCTTTAATGATGGAGTATTTGAAAGCAGAACCTGTCTTAAATCTGGATTTACGATTAGGAGAAGGAACAGGTGCAGCAATAGCTTATCCTATAATTCAAGGAGCAATTAAAATGATAAATGACATGACAAGTTTTGAAGAAGCAAATATTACAGATACTACGAGCAAAGGGATAAAGATTTTATAAAATAAAAAAGGGATCAAAATTGATCCCTTTTTTATTTATTATATTTCAGATTATATTAATTCTGAACTTTCTGACGCGCTGAATAATTAATTTTAAGCGCCTGAGCTTTACGCAATGCCTGCTTAATTTCAGTAATAATACCCATTGGACAATCAAAATCAGCCTTGATTGAGGTGGTCATCTTTGGACGATCCTTCTCATTCATACTCTCTCTTTCCTGTGCAATATAACTTTGAATATCTGCAACAGTGGCAAATTGATCATTTAATTGCACTCGAGGTTCTGATCCATATAAAGATTGATATTGTCTCGTTGGAACTCCAACATAGATATAAGTTACCAAACTTTTCTTTTCCAACTTAGCCAACTCTGTGGCTTCCGGGGCTTGTATCGAAACTTTTAAATCGACTTCTTTCATAGTTGTTGAAACCATAAAGAAGAACAAAAGCATAAATACAATATCAGGCAAAGAGGCTGTATTGATGGCTTGCATGCCATTTCCTTTTTTCTTTCTAAACTTTGCCATAATTAATCTACATTACCAATATTCTTAGGTTCTGCCTCAGAAATTTTCATAGGAACAATTTTTCGAACTGCATTGTTTTGTTCATCATTCAGATCATCAAAATCCTTACCCCATTTCCTTCTGGACAATTCATTTCTCAACTCACTAATAGCCCTTTGTAATTCATTTTGAACCATCAAATAAGCTTGATATTGAGTTCCATTATCATTTTGCAAAGAAATTACACCTTTAGTTATAGGAACTAGTCCGAAAAATGGTACCTCAACATCCTTAAATTCAGGCAATTTTTCATCATTATTCTCATTAAGCATAAATTCTTTAGCTGCATCCTTGAGTTCATCCATTTCCATTGGCTTACCACCAACTAATAGCTGATTACTACTATTTAATAGCACCCTAAACACATTTCTGTCTTTAATAGGTGGTGGTGGTGGCTCATCAACTGGCACAGGAGGTGGTAATAACCTAGCCAAACCAGAATCCGTAGACATAGTTGTAGTTACAAGGAAGAATATAAGAAGAAGGAATGCAATATCGGCCATCGAACCGGCATTCACTTCTTGCACATCTCTTTTTCCCATAATTACTTATTATTTAAATAATTTAGATAATTCCGTTCCAAAAATAGCAACAATAACTATTCCTAATAGTGCATATGTACCATAAAGAAAAGCTCCTGCTAATTTTAGCATTGATGGTACATTATCAGCACCCTCATATCCACCTAATTCAAGTGGAGTACTATCCGCTAAACTGTAAGATACTAAAGCAATAACAATTAAAACAGCAATTGAAATTAAGCTTCGAACAGCATTTTTCGGATTCAATACTACATTCACAACCTCAAATAAGACAGTAATAATAGCAGTGGCTGCTACTAACAACTTGGCCCAATTCAAGAAAATATCTGTATAAACAGGTGTTTTATAAGTTTCACCAGGAACTTCTCCTCCTGTGAAATACATTATAGTTAACACCACTGTTACAGCTATCAATGCATATAGTACGTAACTTAATATATTTGAAAGCTTAGTCATGTTTTAATTATTTTTTCATGTTGTATTTTACCAAGATATCTAGTAGAGAGATTGATGCATCTTCCATTGTATTTACAATACCATCAATTTTAGAAACGATGTAGTTGTAAAACACCTGAAGGATGATAGCAACGATCAAACCAGATACTGTAGTAATAAGTGCTACTTTAATACCACCAGCTACAGCAGTAGCTGAGATATCACCCATAGCCTGAATCTTATCAAAAGCTTCGATCATACCGATTACAGTACCCATAAACCCAAGCATAGGAGCAAGAGCAATAAATAATGAAATCCAAGTTAATCCTTTTTCTAATAGACCCATTTGTACTGATCCGTATGAAACTACTGATTTTTCTACCACTTCAATACCTTCATCAATACGATCAAGTCCTTGATAGAAAATAGAAGCAACCGGTCCTCGAGTATTACGGCAAACTTCTTTAGCTGCTTCAACACCACCTTCATTTAAGGCATCTTCAATACTTTGAAGTAATTTTTTAGTGTTGGTCGATGCAAGATTCAAATAAATGATTCTCTCAATACAAAGAGCCAAACCAAAAATCAATGCCAAAAGTACAAAGCTCATAAAAGCAGCTCCACCTTCGATGAATTTAGCTTTAATTTGTTTGTGTACTCCTTTAGGAGCTTCAGCTGCAACATCATCAGATACAACCTCTTCATCTTGCATAACCTCATCGGTTACTTCTTGATCCATAGCAGTTTCTTCTGCTGCAACCTGTTCAACAGCTTGTTCATCTTGTGCTTCAGCTTCTACTTGAGCATAAATTGTTGATGCACCTAATGTCATCATGCTGAAAACTGCAAAAAACGCAAATAGCTTTTTCATAGTCTGTAAAAAATTTTTGTTTGTATAGTTTGTTAATACTATAGTTTATTTGCTAATAATTCCCTTTTTATTGCAATAAACAAGTTAATAATTGAAATTCCTAAAATTTTAAGTGTGCAAAATACAAAAAAATCATCAAATACAAACTGCATTAAATATAGATTTCCCCTTTTAACGACTTATTTAGACTAATCTTTACTTCTTCTAAACTTAAAGTATTTCCTAATAAGTACATTAATTTTGTAATTGCTGCCTCTGTAGTGATGTCTGCACCACTAAAAACACCCATTTCTAACAAATGAATACCGGTAACATATCTTTTCATTGCGACACTTCCTGCCAAACATTGTGTCACATTTAAAATTATAAGACCTTCCTGCACGGCTTTTTCAATCGTATTTAAAAACCATTTACTAGTAGGTGCATTTCCTGAACCATAGGTCTCTAAAACCAAAGCTTTTAATCCGGGCGTATTTAGTACGGTATCCAGATAAAGTTGCGACATACCGGGGAAGATCTTTAATAAACCTACATTGGTATCCATTTTCTTAGCTACACTAAACTCCCCATTTACATTTGACTTATATATATATGGATCGTTATACTTTATATGAATCCCTACTTCTGCAAGTGGGGGATAATTATCAGACCTAAAAGCCCTAAAATGCTCGGCATTATACTTTGTAGTTCGGTTACCCCTAAATAGTTTATCCTGAAAAAAGATACTCACTTCGGGAACCATGGCAACTCCATTAGTATAAGATGAAGCAATATCCAAAGCTGTTATTAAGTTTTCTTTTCCATCCGTTCGAATTGTACTGAGTGGTAGCTGACTTCCGGTAAAAACTACTGGTTTTGTCAGATTTTGTAACATAAAACTTAACGCACTAGCTGTGTAAGCCATAGTATCTGTCCCATGCAATACAACAAATCCATCATATACATCATAATTTTCCTCTATAATTGTTCCAAGTTTAATCCATTTTTCAGGATTCATATCTGAAGAGTCAACGATTGGTGAAAAAGTAGTACTATCCACCTTAAAGTCAAAACGCTTCAGCTCCACAACCTTATCTTCAATCATTGAAAAATCAAAAGGAACAAGTGAATTAGTTTCAGGGTCATTTACCATACCAATTGTTCCGCCTGTGTATATTATCAGTAGTTTTCTTTTCAACTCTAATTATTTTTAAATAGCAAATAACCTTTGTGCATTATTTGTAGTAATCTTTTCAACCTCTTTATTGGACACATTAAATAGAACGGATAATTTATCAACTATATAATTTAAATATGAAGGTTCATTTCTTTTTCCTCTATATGGAACCGGTGTTAAATAAGGGGCATCCGTTTCTAACACAATATTTCTCAGCTCTAACTGTTGGATTACTTTATCCAAACCTGAATTTTTAAAGGTTACCACTCCATTTATTCCTAATAAAAATCCCTTATAATTAAGTGCTTTTTTCGCCTGCTCCAAACTTCCTCCAAAGCTATGAAACACACCTGTTACACCATCTAAATTCATCCCATCCATTGCAACGAATATTTCATCAAATGCATCGCGAGCATGAATAACAACAGGCAAATTAAACTCTTTTGCCCATTTCAACTGTATTTTAAAGGCTTCTAATTGCTCATTTATATATGTTTTGTCCCAATATAAGTCAACACCAATTTCTCCAATGGCATAAAACTTTTCTTCAGATAACATACGATACATAACATCCAATTGATTTTTATAATTTGAATCAACGGAAGTTGGATGTAATCCCATCATAGGCAGACAATATTGAGGGTAACTTTGATGAAGACTCATCATAGACTCAATAGTATCCTTATCAATATTTGGCATTAAAATCTTATCGACTCCTTTATCCTTACAACGATTTAATATTTCATCTCTATCCTCATCAAACTGTTCCAGATAAATATGCGAATGTGTATCAATTATACCCATTTTTATAATGTATATTTTATTTAAACACACAATATTCATGAAAAAACCTTAAAGATGAAACACCTTTAAGGGTTTTTATATATAAATTATTTTCAACCTCTAAACAACACCTTGCGCAATCATTGCATCTGCAACTTTAACAAAACCTCCAATATTTGCTCCTTTTATATAGTTTATTTTACCATTTAATTCGGTACCATATTGAACGCATGCCTTATGGATATTCACCATAATGTCTTGTAATCGCTTATCTACTTCTTCTTCATTCCAATTTAAACGCATGCTATTTTGACTCATCTCTAATCCGGAAACAGCAACTCCTCCTGCATTTACAGCCTTTCCTGGTGCAAAAGAAATTTTCTCTGTGGCTAAAAATGCAGCTTCTGCAGTACACCCCATATTGGAAGCTTCAGCAATAAGTTTACAGCCATTATCAATCAGTGTTTGGCAATCTTCCTTATTTAATTCATTTTGAATTGCACATGGAATAGCAATATCTACCTTTTGCTCCCATGGTTTTTTGCCTTCAAAAAATTCAACACCAAATCGGTCTGCATAAGGTTGGATTACATCCTGATTGGAGGCTCGTAATTCTAATAAATAATCAATTTTCTCTCCTGAAATACCATTCGGATCATAAATATATCCATCAGGACCTGATAAAGTAACAACCTTAGCCTCTAATTCAACAGCTTTAAGAGCTGCTCCCCAGGCAACATTTCCAAAACCTGATAAGGCAATTGTTTTTCCTTTTAACAACTCCCCTTTGGTATCCAACATTTCTCTAACAAAATATATTGCACCATAACCAGTTGCTTCGGGACGAATAAGACTTCCTCCAAATTCCCAACCTTTTCCAGTCAGAACTCCGGTAAATTCATTTTTTAACTTCTTATACTGTCCAAATAAATAACCAATCTCCCTTCCTCCTACTCCAATATCCCCAGCAGGCACATCTGTATTGGGTCCTATATGGCGATACAACTCACTCATAAATGCCTGGCAAAATCTCATTATCTCATTATCTGATTTACCCTTAGGATTAAAGTCTGATCCACCTTTTCCTCCTCCCATAGGTAAACTAGTTAAACTATTTTTAAAAGTTTGCTCAAACCCCAGAAACTTCAAACCACTTAATGTTACGCTAGGGTGAAAACGCAAACCTCCTTTATAGGGACCTATAGCACTATTAAACTCCACTCTATATCCTCTATTAACCTGAACCTCACTACTATCATCAACCCATGCCACACGAAATATTATAACTCTTTCCGGTTCAGTCATTCGCTCAAGAATCTTTGCCTTTTGAAAATGCGGATTTTCAGAATAAAAATCCCACACTGTTTCAACAACTTCCTGAACTGCCTGCAAAAATTCATCCTCTCCCGGATTTTTCATTTTAACAGTATCAATGAACTCCTTAATTTTAGCATTCATGGTAATACATTTATATATTTTTATAAATCAAAATTATATATTCCATCACACGCAAAGCATGACTTTTAACACCTTATCACATTTTAATTATCACACTACATATACCTATCCTACAAGACCTTACATACGATCCCTAAAGTAAAATAGAAATCATGATAAGTATCATTGAGATAAAGCCAATCTAAAAGGAAGTATTAGATACAACAATACAACCCAATTTAAAAGTATGGATTTCAGGAATCCATTTATACTTCTAAAACTATTAGAAAGCTTCACTAAAGGATACATATATGGACTTACTATCCTTTGCTATTCCATAATCAACCCTCAAATTCAATCTTGGTTGGATTTCAACTCTCAATCCCGCACCTACATTAAAAAGAAAATCTTCAATTTGATCATATCCAGGAGCAACAGACCCAATACCTGTCCAAATAACGAAACCTAAATGTTTTAAATATCTTTGTAACGATAGCATATTTTGACCAGAAAACATATGGCGATATTCTGAGATGCCAAACATAGCCAATTTATCCCTAAATCTCCCCCATGTATAACCTCTAAGATCAAAAGGAGTTCCTAACTGAGGTAAATCGGACCAGGGTGTATCCCCGTCAGCTATTTGAAGTTTGTATTGAAGTGCAAGCGTTTTTCTTTCTTGAATGGAGAAATATTTTCTTAAATCCAATGTGATTTTTGAAAACTCGTTACTATCGGAAAACTTTAATATTCGATTATACTTTTTAAATGAGAGACTCACCAGATGCCCTTTATAAGGATTTTGAACGTTGTCACGTCTATCAAGCTCAATGGCTAATCCAAGACCAAAGTTAGTTATGTTTTTTCCATACTTAATTATAAAACTGTCATTCGACATGACACTATTTAAATCAGTAGCCTTTGTTCTGTTAAAATCATAACTGAAACCAACAAAAAAACCTTTAGTAATTCTTCTAACTACACTTCCTTCCAAAGAAACCCATTCCCTATGGTAACTTGTTGTGTTATTGGGAACAGCTAATTTATTTCCAGCATCATACCCTACACCCCAATAGTTATCAGGCATATTCCGATAATAAAACTTTGTAAGTATACGATATATATCATTATTACCATAAATGTATGGCAATATCGTTATTGAGGTAGCCCCATTTGTACTTTGACCTATTGAAAAAGGGATACTTGACCTTTCAACTAAAGGATTTTTAGGTTGTACTTTAAAGGACATTAAGCCTCCTGCCGATATTAACAACTTCAATTCCGGGGTATATGTTGGAACAATATATGGTGTTATCAGAAAATTCGTGTTTTTACTTCTCTTACTCAAAGTATCAAGTTCTTCAGAACTTTTCCCTGTAGGATCTCCCCATTTGGGTTTTTGGGCATAAATACCAGGTAATACAAAGCACAAAAAAACGATACCGATAAAACGAAAACAAAACATTATTGATAGACAATTAAAATCATCACAATATAAACTAATTAGTAAATTTATTAATTATGATGATTGTCGATTTACAACTCCAATGAAATAAAAAGCGGATACTACCATTATAAATCATTCAATCACCTAAATTTCAACAAATTCAAAAACATCTTAATAACTTACACCAAATATAGAAAGAAGATTATCACAAAAGGTACAAACCTGAGTTCGATATAAAATTAATGGCTCAAATCGCTTATAAATATTGAGTTTCAAGGA
>JBNKGY010000147.1:0-10388 GCA_050290065.1 Marinilabiliaceae bacterium | reverse complement strand
AAAGTCCAACTACTGCTTTGTTGCTCAAAATCCAAATCCTCATATACGCTAGTATACTGCGGTTTGAATTTTTCACAAGCCTTGTATTTAAACTTTGTAATCCAAACACCCGACTTTATGGACAGGCACCAGTTATAAACCTTTGTTGTGAATTCAAGTAATAATGAAGTTTCGAAACTATTAACATGAGTTCTAAATGAAATATTGGATTTACCTCTTTTAAATCCTCTACTTGGAAATCCATTTATCCAAAGGAATCAGAAGAGAGTTAACAAACACAATTGCAATGGTACCTATTAAGGTTTCAATATAATAACCAGCCCCAGCTATGCATCCAATAGCCGAGCTACACCAAACGGTGGCTGCCGTTGTTAAACCATGTACAGTTAATCCTTCTTTAAAAATAATTCCTCCCCCAAGAAAACCGATACCGGTAACAACCTGACCAATAATTCTGGTAACATCTCCGTTACCTTGAGTAATATTAATAGATAATAGCACATAAAGTGCAGATCCTACTACTACAAGAGTAATAGTCCTTAGTCCAGCAGATTTGTGATGCCATTGTCTTTCCACCCCAATGACCACTCCTGCCACAAAAGCACATAACATACGTATTATAAATTCTGTATAAGGCATATTCATTCATCTTTTCATTTAATCAAGGTATAATAAATCAAAGAGAATATCTAGTGCTAAAAATTAAAATTGACAGTAGTGTACAAAAAGTAAGTAAATAAAAAAACAATGAGCTTTAATCAGGTTTACTTAATTTCTTCCAAAATTACGCTTCTTCATAATGCTTATATATTAATTCACGTAAATTATCAATAGTTAATGGTTTATTTACGTAATCTGCTACCGTATCATATGACAATGCTTTCCTCTGATCATCTGGATTAATACTGGCTGTAAGCATCACAACAACAATTTCATCTCGCTTTTCTTCAGATAATTTTTCATACTCCTGTAAAAACTCCCAACCATTCATTTTAGGCATATTGATATCCAATAATATGATACCCGGTTGTGGGTAATTGTTAAAATCTGCATACTTTCCAGTACATGTGATATATTCCAATGCTTCATTACCATTTAATGTTGACTGAACATGTAAATCAAGATCAAGCCTTTCAATCATTAATTTATGTAAATAATTATTGATTTCTTCATCATCTATCAGCAGTATGCAACTTAAACCCTTCAGATTTTTCATTTTCATTTTTTTAGAATGCATTTAAAATAAAATCTGCAATATGCACCGGAAAATCTTATGCATATGGCAAGCATTATAAATCTATGATTCATTTTGTATAATGGAACAACTGTACTATAAAAAATGTTTGATTTGATAATTAGTGTCAGCAAGAAAACTCCATTTTTTTTGTTACTCTTGCTCTCAAAATGATCATTTACGACTGTAAACTCACATTTTTCGAGCTTCGAAGCCTCAAAAATAAAGCTTTCTTATCTACCACTTGAGTTTCCGTGCAAGTACTAATTAGTGTTCGTCTATAAAGTCCAACTACGGCGTTGTTGCTCAAAATCCAAATCCTCATATACGCTAGTATACTGCGGTTTGAATTTTTCTCACGCCTTGTATTTAAACTTTATAGTCCAAACACCTGACTTTATGGACAGGTACTAAATAGAATTTCGTATCAGAAATTAATTATATGGTATTGAAAAATAAAATATACTCCCTTTGTCAACCTCTGATTCTACCCAGATTACACCATCGTGGAGTTCAATTATTTTTCGGCAATGAGCCAAACCAATTCCTACTCCCTCATACTCATTTCTACCATGCAAACGCTGAAATAAAAGAAACACCTTTTCAAATTGATCAGAAGGAATTCCTATTCCATTATCTTTTACCGAAAAAATCCAGTGCGAATTTTCTTGCCGGGCATTGATTTCAATTTCAGGAGGAACGTGTTCTTTACTGTATTTAATGGCATTAACAATCAAATTTTGAAATAGCAATCTTATCTCCAATTCATATACCCTAATCTTAGGCAGTGAATCAACATTCACTTTGCAGTTCTTCTTTTTCATTATCGAAGCCAGATCACTTAATACTGAGTTCAATAATTCATTCAAATCAACAAAAACTAACTCTGCATTTTTACCTAACCGCGTAAAATCAAGCAGGCCTTCAACCAACGCCACCATCCTTGTTGACGATTGATCAATAAAGCTGAGTAATTTGTACAATTCCTTATTACCCTTATATTCTTCATCATGTAGAATATAGGTAATCAGACTGGTTATTGAATTTAATGGTTCTCTTAAATCATGAGAGGCAATATATGTAAACTGCTCGAGCTCTTTATTCTTATCTTCAATTCTTTTGGTATAGAGTTTTAAGGCTTCTTCATTTCTTTTACGCTCTGTTATATCAATAATTGAAGCTAACACAAAGTTTCCTTCGCTTTTAGAAATTGGAGTGAGTCCTATTTCTATGGAAATTTCTTTACCCGATTTTGTCACGGCATGCAAATCTCTCCCCATTCCCATGGGTCGAATTTGAGGATTGGCATGAAAAGAACTCCTGTGACTGTTATGTATTTTGTGTAATCTCTCTGGAATTAACATTTCAATTTTCTGATGTAACAACTCGTTTCTGGTATAGCCAAACAACATTTCAACTTGTTTATTAATCATTACAATTTCACCCGACTCATTAACCAGTAACATGGCATTTGGAGCCGATTCCACAACGAGCTTAAACTGCTCATTTGCTTTTATTGTTACTGATATATCAATAATTGAAGCCATTACAAGTGTACCTTCTACTGTTACTATCGGATTTAAACCTATTTCAACGGGAAATTCATAATTATCCTTACGTAAGGCGAATAATTCCCTGTTTTCTCTTATTTGTCTGCTCTTTGGACTATTAAAATATTGCGATATTAAATACTGATGATGATTTCCAAACCTCTCTGGAATGAGAACACTTAAATCCTGTCCTATTAATTCCTCTCTACGGTATTGAAACATATTTTCTGCATACCTGTTGACATAGGCAATTTTACCAAAACTGTTGACTAAGACTAAAGCTGTTGGTGAGGCTTCAACCATAAGTTGAAAACTGAGATCTTTATGTTTAACTTTCATAAATATGGCTTAATTATTCATTATACAATATCAGATATCTCTATTCATTCAAACAAAATTATTCACATCGAAAAATGGTAAATTTATGGTCGACCCTTGCTTATTTATTTAAACATTTTCTATTCATTTAAGTTTAAAGCTAATCTCCATTTGATTTATAATTTGAAGTTAAATAGTGTCAGCAAGAAAACTCCATTTTTTTCGTTACTCTTGCTCTCTAAATGATCATTTACAACAGTAAACTCACATTTTTAGAGCTTCGAAAGCCTCAAAAATGAAGCTTTCTTATCTGACACTTGAGTTTTCGTGCAAGTACTAAATAAGGGATATGAAGTATATAACAATACAAATTTTTGATCTATTGTATTTTTATTACTTTTGGGCTGAAATCAATTAATTATGGTTAAACGAATATCAGCTGTTTTATTATTAGTAATTGCCAATTTTATACTATTGGTGCATGCTGTTATTCCTCATCACAACCATAAAGGTGAATTTTGCATAGAAGAAACACAATGTCAAAGTGAAAGTATAAATCATAATCATTGTGAATCTGATCATCAGCATAATAATGATAATAGTTCAACCTTTTGCGGTTTAAAACAAATTCTGGTAATACCACAATCCCAGAATCTTTCACAGCAAAATCATTGGGATTACAAGGATATAAATGACTATATTTTCATTCAATGTGCCTGGTTTAAACCTTCATTTGATCGATTATCTTTTTCACACTTTTCTGAATTCTCTAACGGGGATATATATTTTTTTTACACGCTCCTAATAGGTGAGCACTTTAGCCTGAGAGGACCTCCGATAGTTTAATTCCAAAATTTTATCACATAGTTTTTTTAATCAGAAGCATGTCTTTATTCAAAAACTTTTAGTCTTTGAATTTATTCTATTACTCAATCACAACTTTTTTACAAAAAGCATGAGATATATGCTTGTTGGTTTATCCATACTATGCATTAACCTGAATTTAATATAAATTTTTTGATTCAGACCAACACACAAAATCAGGTTTGAGTACAATCCATATATCGATCATTAATATTGTAGAAAAGCTTACCTATCAAATTTCACAAAAATGAATTATAAAATATATTTTTTGGCCATTCTGGCTTTTATATATGTGAGTTGCAATTCTTCTCATCAAAACAACCATCAGGAACATAATCATGAAGAACATAATCATGAGGATAATGAGCATGATGACCATAATGAGTATGGAGAACAAGATCATGACCACGAAGAGCACGAACATGAAGACCACAAAGTTCAATACACTGTATATGGGGAAGAATTTGAGCTATATGCTGAAGCTGATGCTTTTATAAAAGGTGAAATGGCAAATTTTTTATGTCATATCACCTCATTGGAGGATTTTGCACCAATAACAGAAGGATCCATTACTTTAAGTATCATTATTGATGATAAAGTGACTTCGGAAACCCTATCTGCACCAACTAAAAAAGGTATTTATAGTTTTAATATAACACCTGAATCCGTGGGTAAAGGAAGATTAGAATTATCCATCAAGTCTGATCAGGGTAATTGTAAAATAACCGTTCCTGAAATAATGGTATATGCATCCGACGAACAGGCAGATGAAGCCATTTCAGGTATTGAATATTCAACTACCAATACCATCTCTTTTACAAAGGAACAATCCTGGAAAATTGATTTTGCAACAGAAAAAGCCACTGTGGAGCCATTTGGACAGGTAATTAAAACAACGGCTCAAATTCAATCGGCGAATAACGATGAAGTTATTGTCACTGCAAAATCCAATGGAATCGTTAGGTTATCCAATAACGCAATTGTTGAAGGTAAAAAGGTAAATAGAGGAGAAGTATTGTTTTCTATTACCGGAAATGGGCTGGCAGAAAATAATCCTTCGATCCAGTATACCGAAGCCCAAAATAATTATTTGAAAGCCAAAACCGATTTCGAACGTTTAAATGAATTAGCCAAGGATAAAATTGTTTCTGAAAAAGAATTACTCAATGCACAAAATCTTTATGATAACACCAAAGCTGTTTATAATAGTTTAAGCAAAAACTTTAACGCTCAGGGACAAATGATTACCAGTTCTGTGAGTGGGTCCATTAAGCAATTGTATGTTACAAACGGACAACATGTTCAAACAGGTGATCCTGTTATGATTGTTTCTCAAAATAAATATTTGGTACTACATGCCGAAGTACAGTCCAAGTTTGCATCTGAACTACAACACATAAAAACAGCCACATTCAGATGCATCCACAATAATACAACCTATACAATGAATGAGCTTAACGGTAAGGTATTAGCGGTTGGTAATTCGGCAAATAATGATAATTATTTGTTACCCGTGCATTTGCAAATTGATAATCCGGGTCAATTAATTTCCGGAAGTTTTGTGGAATTGTTTATACAAACTATTACCAATTCAAACGCTATTACCATACCCAACACTGCCTTATTGGAAGAACAGGGTACTTTTTTCGTTTTTGTACAAATAACCCCTGAGTTGTTCGAAAAACGTGAGGTAATAACCGGAGCAAGTAATGGAATAAAAACTGAAATTCTTAGCAATTTAAATGCACACAAACGAGTGGTGAGCAAAGGTGCCATTATGGTAAAATTAGCTCAAAGTACGGGTGCTTTAGATGCTCATTCAGGTCACGTTCATTAGTGTTTGCAAGAAATTATTATACATGACGAGCTGATGTCTCAATTTAAAAAGATAAGAAATACCTGTTGCGACAGGATCGATTTTTTTAGAGGCTACAAAAAGTCATCATGCAAACTTTAAACAATTGAAAAAATGCTAAATAATATTATAAAATTCTCATTGAACAACAAGTATTTCATCTTGCTCTGTTCAATAGTATTGCTGATATTGGGCACCAGAACTGCTATACAAATGGATGTGGATGTATTTCCGGATTTAACGGCTCCAACCGTTGCAGTTATGACTGATGCACATGGTATGGCACCGGAAGAAGTTGAACGATTGGTAACCTTCCCCATTGAAACTGCTGTAAATGGAGCTACAGATGTACGGCGTGTCCGATCCGCCTCATCACAAGGATTTTCATTTGTATGGGTGGAATTCGATTGGGGAACCAATATTTTTAAGGCCCGACAGATTGTAAGTGAAAAGTTGATCAGTGTTTCATCTCAAATGCCGATTGGCGTTGGACAACCTGCTTTGGCGCCACAATCGAGCGTGATGGGTGAAATATTTTTCATTGGCCTGAAAGCTGACAGCACTTCAATGATGGATTTAAGAACCATTGCAGAATGGAACATCAAGCCATTACTATTATCAACTGGCGGCGTTTCACAGGTTACCATTATTGGTGGCGACTTCAAACAATATCAGGTGCTGGCCGATCCTCATAAAATGAATTATTACCAGGTATCAATGCCTGAATTAACCAAAGTATGTCAGGGAATTAGTCAAAATTCCACGGGAGGTGCATTCAGACAATATGGTAATGAATATATCGTACGTGGCGTTGCCCGAACTCATGACATGGAGACAATGGGTAAAACCTATATCAAATCCATAAATGGCAAACCGGTTCGCATTCAGGATGTTGCCGAAGTAATAACAGGAAGTGCCATCAAAATGGGACATGCCTCAGAAAATGCAGAACCTGCAGTTATTATTTCTGTGTCAAAGCAACCCAACACCAATACTTTGGATGTAACTGAGCGCATTGAAGAAAATCTTCTCAAACTAAAAAAGACACTTCCGGCTGATGTAAACCTCAATACTAAAATATTTCGACAGGCTGATTTTATAGAAACGTCGGTTAACAATGTGCAGAATGCCTTAGTAGAAGGAGGTATTTTTGTAGTTATTATCCTGTTTGTATTTCTAGGGAGCTTTCGTACCACCATCATTTCTTTGTTAGCGATTCCATTATCCTTATTGGGTGCTATCATCGTGATGAAACTGATGGGATTAAACATCAACACCATGAGTTTGGGAGGTATGGCCATTGCAATAGGTTCTTTGGTTGATGATGCTATTATTGATGTGGAGAATGTGTATAAGCGCTTACGGCAAAACAGACAGTTACCTGTTGATGACCGAAAATCGTCATTTACAGTGGTTTTCGATGCCTCAAAAGAAATCAGAGCTTCAATTTTAAATGCCACATTCATTATTATGGTGGCTTTTATTCCATTGTTCTTTCTTTCCGGAATGGAAGGGCGGATGCTGAAACCTTTGGGTATTTCATTTATCGTTTCTTTATTTATGTCACTGGTGGTTGCCATGACACTGACTCCATTATTGTCGAATATGATTTTGACAAATGATAAGTACTTATCAAAAAACGAAAAAGAAAAATGGTTGGTTCGCAAACTATCCTTTTATTATGAGAAATCACTTTTGGGAGCCTTAAAGCACAAAAAACTGATTGTATTTTCCACTTTGGGATTGTTCATCGTTTCGTTATATGTATTTTCCTCCATGGGGCGAAGTTTTCTTCCTGAGTTTAATGAAGGATCGCTGACCTTATCTGTAGTTACCAAGCCTGGTATATCGTTGGATGAAAGCAACCGAATCGGAAACCTGGTTGAACAGGAGTTATTATCTATACCTGAAATTCAAACAACTGCCCGAAGAACCGGTCGTGGTGAATTGGATGAGCATTCACAAACTACCAACAGTGCTGAGATTGATGTTAATTTTACCCTGGCCGATAGAAGCGCAGAAGAATTTAAAGCAGCAGTTAGAGCTAAACTTGCCAGCATACCGGGAATTGCAGCGACTGTTGGTCAACCTTTGGGACATAGAATTGACCATATTCTTTCAGGAACACGAGCCAATATTGCCATCAAACTTTTTGGTACAGATTTAAATAGAATGTTCTCCATTGGAAACCAGATTAAAGCAGCAATTGTAGATATTGATGGTTTGGTAGATGTAAATGTGGAGCAACAGGTGGAGATTCCTCAAATTCAAATAAGAGCTAATCGAGATATGCTGGCTCATTATGGTATTTCATTGCAACAATTTAATGAATTTATTGATATTGCATTTGGTGGCGAAAAACTGGCAGACATATATGAAGGCCAACGAAGCTTCGACCTGATTTTGCGTTTAAATAAGGATTACACCAATAGTATTGAAGGAATCCGTTCGGCATTGATTGACACCTACGATGGTAAAAAAGTGCCTTTAGAACAGGTGGCTGAAATTGTTTCTGTTTCCGGCCCCAGTTCAATAAGTCGTGAAAATGTACAGCGTAAAATTGTTATTTCAGCCAATGTTGCAGAACGTGATTTACATGGCGTTGTTAAAAATATTCAGGAAAACATTAACAATACTATCAACTTACCTGAAGGATTCAGAATAGAATATGGTGGTCAGTTTGAAAGTGAAGAAAAGGCATCCAGAACATTAATGCTGACTTCAATTATGGCCGTATTAATCATCTTTTTGCTACTCTTTCAGGAGTTTCGCAATTTTAAACTGGCAGGTATCGTATTACTCAATCTACCTCTTGCATTAATTGGTGGGGTTTTCTCCATTTACTTTACTTCGGGTATGATGAGTATTCCTTCAATCATCGGATTTATTACTTTATTCGGAATTGCCACCAGAAACGGGATATTACTGATTTCGCATTATCAGCACCTGCAACAAAAAGGAGTCTCTTTACTGGAGACCATCACCAAAGGTTCTGCCGACAGACTGAATCCGATTATTATGACAGCATTAACAGCTGCATTAGCATTGATTCCATTGGCTTTAAGAGGTAATTTATCAGGAAATGAGATTCAAAGCCCGATGGCTAAGGTCATCCTTGGAGGATTACTTACCTCTACCTTGCTCAATATCTATATTGTACCCATTGTGTACAGCACTCTCAAAACCAGAGGAGTTTTAAAAAATGATAATTTGTAAGTTTTAAGTTAAAAGTATAAAGATAACAGATGATGAAATTCACTTGTAAATCTAATATTTCGTTTGCTTAAGATGAACTTGATACAAGATAACAATGAAACAAACAATAGTAACAATATCACTTCTCCTCCTGTTTAGCGGAGGTTTCTTTGCTCAGAACAATATCGAAAAGGTATTATCTGAGGTAGAAAAAAACAACACCATGCTGGTGGCTTTGCGAAAAAACGCCGAAGCTGAGAAACTGAATAATAAATCCGGGTTGTCACTGGAAAATCCGGAAGCTGAGTTTAATTACCTGTGGGGAGACCCCTCCTCTATTGGCAACAGAAAGGATTTAAGTATTGGTCAATCATTTGATTTTCCAACTGCATATGTGTATCGGAATCAGATATCAAAATCCCAAAATAAGCAGGTTGAATTAGAGTATGAGAAGCAACGTAAATCAATTATATTACAAACACGCTTGCTTTGCATTGATCTGATTTATAGCAATGCACTTACTTCTGAACTATCAAGTCAGCTGGCAAATGCCAAAAGCATTGCTCATTCGTATAAAAGAAAGTATGAACTGGGAGAAGTGAATATTCTCGAATACAATAAGTCCCAGTTAAATCTTTTGAATACCACAAAGGAAATCGAAACACTTGAGTTAGAAAGCGAGCAATTACGTGCTCAGTTGACTCAAATGAATGGGGGTACACCCATAGCATTTTCGGATAGTATTTTCCAACCACAACCAATACCTGATGATTTTGATCAATGGTACGCAGTTGCTGAGCAAATAAATCCGGTATTACAATGGCTAAAGCAAGAGATTAGCATCAGCCAAAAACAGGTAAAACTCAATACTGCGATGAGCTTACCTAAATTCCAGGCTGGTTACATGAGCGAAAGTGTAGTAGGTGAAACATTTCAGGGAGTAAGTGTGGGTATCTCTATTCCGCTTTGGGAAAACAAAAATACGGTGAAGTATGCCAAAGCAAAATCCATTGCTATTCAAAATGAAGAAATCAATAGTAAACTGAAATTCAGCAATCATCTTAAATCACTTCATTCCAAAGCTATTGGACTTCAAAAGAGTGCGGCAGATTATGAGGAGAATCTGATTTTATATAGTAATTCAGCCTTATTAATGAAAGCTTTAGAAAAGGGTGAGATATCGCTGATTGATTATATGCAGGAGGTTTCGGTTTATTTTGACAGTACGAAAAACCTGCTGCAAATGAAACAGAAACTTAACAAGACCATTGCTGAGTTGCTTCAGTTTATGTAGATAGTGTCAGCAAGAAAACTCCATTTTTTTCGTTACTCTTGCTCTCAAAATGATCATTTACAGCAGTAAACTCACATT
>JBNKGY010000146.1:0-10421 GCA_050290065.1 Marinilabiliaceae bacterium | reverse complement strand
ATTAAATTCGACCGTAACCACTTTTGAAAAAGATTCAACTGGCATCTATAAAAATGAAGTAATGACAATTGCCATGTTACCTGATACATTTAAGGGTTTTTCAAAAGCTGCTGATATTCATTTTTCGCCCAACGGGCAATTTCTCTATGCTTCAAACAGAGGTTTTAATAGCATAGCGATCTTTAAAGTCTTGGATAAAAAACTACAATTTGTAGAATGGGAAACCGAAGGAATTAACTGGCCGAGAAATTTTTCAATTGATCCTTCAGGGAAATTTGTTCTGGTTGCCAACAGAGATTCAAATAATATTACGGTGTATAAGCGTGATTTATTATCAGGATCCCTCACCAAGCTTAACTATGAAGTAACAATCAACAAGCCCGTTTGTATAAAGTTTATCCATTAATCCTACATTATTGTTTTTTCAAATCGTAAATAAAAATTTATTAATGAGGCAATTCATAAAGTTTATAGGCTACTTTCTACTGGGATTATTAATAGTAATCATCGGAATATTAGCCTATTTTCAATTGGGCAACAATAAAGGATTAAGCCCATTATCTATTGTTCCTGACGATGCAATATTGATTGTTGAAAGTAATAACTTCAGCGAAAGTTTAGTAACAATCACTGAAACTAACTATTGGAAATCGATTATTGAAAGCGATGCTCTTTCTGAAGTAAAAAAAGGAATGATCGCCTTCGAAAATTCTTTAGAGAATAACAAATGGTTAAGATCAATATTTAAAAATCAAAGAGTTTCATTCTCCTTTCATCAAGTATCCCAAACCAAAACGGATTACTTGTTCGTAACGGATATCAGAAAATATGGCAAATTAAATATGATACCTAAATTGGTCAACATTCTTGAATGGCCAATGAAGGAATATGACGTTGATAGTACAAAATTATATTCAGTATATATTAAATCTCTCGATCGAACTATTCATCTGGCCACTATTGAAAACTTACTCATTGGTAGTACTACTTATAAACTGTTGGAGAATACCATTAAACAATACCACCACCCAAAACCTGAAACAAATTTTGACAAAAACAAACAGGTATTAAAAGCCTTTAATAATGCAGAATTTAATATATATACAAATCTTAAAAAGCTTCAGGATTTTTTATTGGCAAAAAACTCTTACTCCTTTTTTAATGGATTGGCATTTACAGCTCTTGGTGGGGACATTACAGAAAATTCATTTGAATTAAATGGGTATACAAATTCATATGAAAATATACCTTCTCCATTTTTGGCCTTAAAAAATACAAAGCCTGGTAACCGGGATACAGAAAAAGTTATTCCTTCGGATGTATTGTTTTATTGTGATTTTAATGTACAAGATTTCATTTCTTTTCATAATGATTTTTTAACCCAATATGCAAAACTTGATCCTATTGGACACACAACTTATGTGGGAGGATTAAAAATAACAGAAAGCTACTTAGGCATTAATATTCAGGATGATATATTTTCATGGTTGACGGGTGAAATCTCAATGGCTAAATTAAAGCCCATTGCAAATGTTAGGGAAAACGATTTTATTGTTGTTGTAAAAGCTTCAGATATCGCCAAGGCCAAAAGTAGTCTAAATTCCATCTCAAAAAAAATAAAGAACCGTACATCATTTAAATTCAACAACATAACCTACAACAACCATGTCATTAACCACCTCAACATCAGGGGATTCTTTAAGATATTCATGGGTAGCTTATTAAATAACAGAGAAAAACCATACTATACGATTATCGATGATTGTATTGTATTTAGTAATTCTTCAGATATACTTCAGTATACCATTGATAATTATTTGATCGGCAATACACTTAAAAGGAATCAGGATTTTCAGGACTTTATGGATCTGTTCTCTGATAAAAGTCAGTTTACTGCCTATTTAAATATGCACAACCTATACGAACACCTTTATGTATATAGCCATTCTTTAGAAAAAGCATCTTATAGAAAACAGCGAAAGATCATACAAAACATTGGTTGGTTAGGATTTCAACTGACTCCTGAAAATGATCTTTTAAAAACAAAGATTCTATCCCAATCTGTAGAAGGAAAAGAGGTTGACGCAAATCTATTGAATCAAATTAACTCAGCTGAAAATTTGTACCTGAATGAATTTGAAAATCTTGAATTTAAAATAAAGCTGGAAAACAAATATATTGACAGTACCGGATATGTATATATACATACCCTAAATCGGGTAAATGATAGTATTTTGAATTACGAAGGTTATTTAGAAAATGGCTTAATGAATGAACTTTGGAGGAGCTATTACGATTCGGGAAACATAAAATCCGCTGTAAATTACAATGATGGACAAACAGATGGAACAGCAATATTTTATTTTGATAATACAAAACATATCATTCGTGCGGAAATTGATTTTAATAACGATATTATTGACGGTAGTTACAAAGAGTTTTATTCCAATGGAAATATCAAAGCTCATATAGAGTTTAATGACGGGGTAAGATGGGGTAATGCTGTTTTCTATTATCGTAATGGCAAAATAAAAATAGAAGGACAGTATAAAAAAGGTAAACGTGCAGGCAAATGGAATTATTATTCCAAGGCTGCAGAATTAATTAATAAAGAATCCTGGTAGCGTATCAGAAATAATATTTAAAATGGAACAAAATTTATTTTTAAGCAGCCTGTTTTTAGTTTTCGGCACTATTATTTTTGGTGCAGCCATATTCAACTGGAAATATTTTTTCCAACTGCGCAAAGCCAAAATCCTAACCAACGCCATTGGAATAACGGCTACCAGAATATTATACGGTTTTTTTGGACTATTATTTGCGGCAGTTGGTGCCAATCACCTCTTCAATCTTAACCTATTCTCCTTTTGAGTCCTCATCATGTAATTCACTATCCTTGAGCCAATTATTTACAAATTTTGGATCAGTAAAAAGTTTTAACATAAATTCTTCTATGGTCAATTCTTCTATTTTTTTCCCTTTCCCTTTTAAAAATGCAACAAATCCCTCATTCATATAACGTCCTGCTTTTAAAATAAAATCAAACAAGTCGGGCACAACACTACCATTTCCTTTCGAATCAAACTTTTTCTTACATGACTCTCTATTTGCAGAAAGATATATTCTACAAGCCATTGGACGAACTGAGTAAATTGAACAACTTCCATGCTTAAGAAAAGGGCAAGCATGAATTATTTTTTGCTTTTGTTCCTCTTTTAAACCCTTGGTCTTTTTAAACTTTACATTTACATTATGAGAAATCTCTTTTATTTGTGCCGCATCAAAGGATTGATGCAAAAACTCAAAAATTAAGATAGCCTCTTGTGTGGTCATATACACAGGCTGATAACAACACCACTCACATCCTTTTTCACATTGAATTGGCCTTTCTTCCTGGTGAGTACGCAAAGCAAAAGACTGTGTTAACTGGCTAACCGCAGAATACTGAGATTGCATGGCTTTAAATAAAGGTGTCAAGCTACAAAAGTCAGCTAACTCTCTTTGTGCATTAGTATACCCATCTTGATAAAATGAAAGATTGGCACCTTTTTGATCTTTAACAGTATTCATTTAAAAATATTTGATGCAAAGTACTTCTTTTTATTGAATACGAACAATTTAAAAAGTTTTATCACCAAAATACCAAATAAAACTATTGAATCTGTTAATTAATGATTTTGACAAATACATGTTGTATTACACTTTTTATTTTTTATTTTTGGCACGTCATACCATTTACCTAGAATTACTAAATGAGATACCATTCATTTTTATCTAAAGAAGACTCTGCATGGGGAGAAAAAGAAGTTATTCGCTTTAGATGGGTATTAATTGCAGCTATATTAATTTTAATTGGGTACATATTTCTTTCAGGAAAAACAGAAAGAGGTTTTGTATCGTTGAGCCTGGCAGTTTTATACATAATCTACAACTCCATTATCAACCTGCTTTTAAAGAAGTTTGACAATGCCACATGGATTAGATATGTTTCTTCAGCAATTGATGTTACAATTCTTTCAGCACACATATTTAACTATTCCTATTTCTTCACTCCCATAGCTGTTTCTACAGCCCCATCACTATTTTTATATGCGGTATTAATTATGCTTTCCGTATTAAGATATGATGGAAAACTTGTGATTTTTACCACGCTTTATGTGGTGATCTGTTCTAATATTGTATACTTTATAAGATATAATGATATAGATCCTGAATTGATTGCACAGGTTGCTTCAGCTGGACCTGAAGGTGCTTTTTACCGTAGTGTTTATTTTATCTTAATGGGGTATTTCATGTTTAGTATTCCTAAAATGATAAACCGACTGGTTGAACGACAGAACACAGTTAGCCAAGAGAGAAGAGAAATAGAAATAAAGCTTGCTTTAGAAACCCAACAAAGGGAAATGGCCATGCAAAGCCTTTTAATGGAGCAACAACTTAGTGAACAACTCAATGAACAGAAGCAATTAATTGAAAAACAGAATAAAAGACTCGAGAAACTAGTGGCAACTAAAAACAAGCTATTTTCAATTATTGGTCATGATTTACGATCTCCATTTTGCGTACAAAGCTCTCTTTCTGAATACCTTTTACATGATTTTAATGACATTGATAAAGAGGTTTTGCTGGACTCCATATATGCCATAAACAAAACTGCTAATAATGGATTGAATATGCTTACCAATTTGATGGATTGGAGCAGATCGCAAAGCAATTTACAGGAACCTCTACCGATAAAGATACCTGTAAAATCAAAGATTGAAAATATCATTGATCAACAATCGGAGTCGTGGGGTGCAAAAAAAATACATATTAACATTGCTATTGATAATAAAACAAAGGTTTATGCTGACGAGCATATGTTTGAAACTATCATGCGCAACCTGTTATCCAATGCTATAAAATTCACACCCAATAATGGGAGTGTAAAATTTGAAGACCATTCACAAAACGGATCTGTTTCAATTTTAATTAAAGATAGCGGAATTGGAATGACTCAGAATCAAATTAATACTCTTTTTTCATGTGATAGAACAATTTCATCGCCCGGAACAAATAATGAAAAGGGAATGGGACTAGGATTGGTTTTATGTAAAGAGATGATTGATATAAACAATGGAAAAATAGAAGTACAAAGCTCTCCTGAGGAAGGGACAAAATTTATGATAACCCTCCCCTCAGCTACAAAAATATAAACATTCACTCCTTTTGAATTGGAAAACGATTAAGTGACAAGCTCATCAAAATGGGAAACATTTATTTGGTATACTTGAGGTCTCAGGTTATTTCAAGTTATTTCAGTATTGAAAAGCACACCAGTTCTGACTCTCTTTTGTTGGTTTCTTTTCATGAATAATACTATCCAAAAATTTACCAAACATTTTTTGGTCTCTTTCAGTTAATGCCTCATTATAATCATTAATGGCTTTACATAACTGTGTAAACAAAATTTTGGTATCCGTATTGTCAAAATCCTGTATTGTCATATGTTTTAAAGATTGATACGTGATACTTTTTCCACTAACTTTATTTAGCTGATTAAGCAGCGCATCTCTCTTATTTATAATCAGTTGAAAATCCCTTGCCCACTTTTCCATCGTGATATTTTTTTAAAATTATATAATCAATTTACGAATTACTTTGATTATTCAAAAGAGTAAAAAGAAAAAATAACTTTCTTTTCCAAAATTTATTTTTTCCATTATTAATAGCTGAAAATACTTAAATCATACTCCCATTAGTTTCAAGGAATATTTGCGAAAGCATAGCGTGATATGGTAAGCAAATATGACGAAGAAAACAGTTGATTATAAGTAGGAATTACTATATCTTCATTAAACAACCGATCCACCTCTCTACATTTCATACTGTTTATCAATCATTTAATAAAATATGAGCTCTTTAATTTTAATCGAACTGAGGTTACTAGTAAATGAAATTATTAGATGTATCTTTGTGCGAATTCCATATAGTAAATTATAAGATGAAATTTGAAGACTATTCCATTTCAAACGAAATAAAAAAGAGTTTATCAAAACTAAACTTTCGCAGACCAACAGATATTCAATTTAAGTCTATCCCTCCGATCATGAAGGGTGAAGATGTGTTGGCCATAGCTCAAACTGGAACTGGAAAAACTGCAGCCTTTGCAATTCCTGTTATCAACAATCTTCATATAAGAAAAATTAAGGGGCGTGGAGATGGAATAAAGTGTTTGGTCATGGTTCCTACCCGTGAACTTGCCATACAGATACATCAGGTTTTTGAAAATATAGGTAAACATACCAGTGTAAAATCATTTTCTGTATTTGGTGGAGTTGAAGAAGGACCACAGATTGCTAAATTGGAAAAAGGAATTGATGTATTAATTGCAACTCCGGGGCGAATGTTTGATTTAGCAAGCCGGGGGTTTATCAAATTAAACAGGATAGAAATTCTTATTCTGGATGAAGCAGATCACATGCTTGACCTTGGCTTTATAAAAGACATCAGAGATATCATGTCTTATCTGCCTAAAAAAAGACAAACCCTGTTTTTTTCGGCTACAATTAATGAAACCATTAAAAAACTTGCCTATTCATTAGTTAAGAATGCCATTAGAATTCAGGTTTCACCTAAGGATCCTGTAGCCAGAAATATTGACCACTCAGTTACTTATATTGAGATGGATGATAAACGTTTCTTTTTAGAGCGCTTAATCAAAGAACATCCCAATGAAAAGGTATTGGTTTTTGTAAGAACAAAAGTAAGAGCTGAAAGGGTTCAAAAAGCCATGATACGAGTGGATATTGATGCACAATGCATTCACGGAGGAAAGGAGCAGGAGGATCGTAAAAAGGTACTTGATTTATTCAGTAAAGGAGAGATCAAAGTATTAATTGCTACTGATGTAAGTGCTCGTGGCATTGACATTCCGGAAGTTCAATATGTAGTTAACTATGACTTACCGGAATTATCAGAGAATTACGTACACCGTGTTGGAAGAACCGGAAGAGGAAAAGAAAAAGGAAATGCTGTTTCATTTTGCAGCGTGGAAGAAAAACCAATACTGGAAGAAATAGAAGGTTTTTTAGGTAAACCTATTAAGCGATTAGACATTGATCATGAAGATTACTCTCATACCATTGATTTTTCAGCTGAAAGTTCTGCGGATTGGAAATCATTGATCAATGACCATGATGATTTTATTTCAAAAGAACAGCGAAAAAAGAAAAAGAAGAAGAAAAAGTAGATTGAAAAATGGCAGGTCTCTTTTACAAAGCCTGCCATCTAATGTAAATATCATATATTCATTAAAAGGGAAAATCTTCTTCCAGGGGTTTAAAGTTACTTTCTTCATCAACCGGTTTTTGAGCTTGCTGATGTATAACATTACTCTCAACATAAATAGCTTTATTCGGGTATTCAACAGGACAAGGATGTTCACATGCACCGCAACCGATACAAATGTCCTCATTTACCCTTGGAATAACTAATTCATCTCTATATGGAACCATGTCTACGGCCTTCGTCGGACAATGTTCGGAGCATGCTCCACAGGATGTTCCATCCCGATGAACAATGCAGTTATGCTTTACAAAAACAGCCTTGCCCAATTGAGTAAGTTGCTTTTCTTCAATTTTCAAGGGTAAAATTGCTCCTGTAGGGCAAATCTCACCACAACGATTACAATCATAATTACAAAACCCGGCATTCACGTAGTCCATATGTGGCTGCATAAATCCAATTAAGCCATACTCTTTAACAGCAGGTTGCAGAACACCTGTGGGACAAGCTGAGATACATAAACCGCAAGCGGTGCATAAACTATTAAATCTCGCGATACTTTTCGATCCTGGTGGTGCAACAGGATTTTCCCGAACTGATAACTTTAATTCACCTCCAAGCCTCCGCCCTTTCCTGTACCGATGATGCCCCTGTGCCAATACTGTGGCACTTGCTGTCAACAACAATAAGCTCGAAATAGCCCTTCGCCTATCATATTTTAATTCTTTAGAATCTGAATGTTTATCAAGTCTTGGTGTATTATCAAACTTAGAAAATTCAATCGCATTATCTTCACAAACAGGTAGACAGTTAAAACAGGCAACACATCTGGAATAATCAACAGATTGACTTTTGAGATCAATACATTCGCTTTTACAAACACCTGCACATTTTCCACACTTTGTACAAGAATTATTATTTATATGAACCTTCAGATAAGACTTTTTTGAGATCATCCCCAGAAGTGTACCCACAGGACAAATTAAGTTACAGAATAACCTACCACGTTTTAGAGATAAATAGGCAATTACAAGTAATAATACTAGCATATAAAAAAATATTGCCCACGATGTTGAGGCCCTCTCAATAATATGCATTGAATACACTCCCTGGCTCTGCATTTGAGTAGCTGTTACATTATTTACCCAGACTAAAAAAGGTTTAAAAATATATGTAAAGATTCGACCGGAATTACTATACGGATCAAGCAAATTAAGAACTAATGAAATGCTAAACACAAAAGCAATAACACTAATTCCCATAATACTATATCTAATAATGGACTGAGACTTTTTAAACTTATAAAGACATTTCTTTTTACGAATAATTTTGGATAAATAAGCAAACATGTCCTGCAAGATTCCTAGTGGACATATTGCAGAACAATAAAATCGACCTAAAACCAAAGTCAATATAAGAACAATTACAAAACCCACAGAACCAATGCTTAATACTTGCAAAAATCTGAACAATGATGGTAGAAATTGCAAAAAAAGAATTTGTCCGACTAAAGAATCCGGAACCCACTCATACAAATCGATAAACGGAAGCAAGGTAAACGAAAAAAACAAGAGTGCTATGATCACTCTTAGTCTTTTAAATTTTGAATAATTCATGGGATTTTTGTTGATACAGTGTCTAATATTAATTGAGAAATTCTTCAGAAATTTTCACACATACCAATACTATCGGGTGTTTGGACTATAAAGTTTAAATACAAGGTGTGTGAAAAATTCAAACCGCAGTATACTAGCGTATATGAGGATTTGGATTTTGAGCAACAACGCAGTAGTTAGACTTTATAGTCGAACACTAATTAGTACTTGCAAACATTTATACTGCAGTTAAATCTAGTTTAATAATTTATTTAGCCACTTTTTATGCAATTTTTATTTTATGAATTTTTAGTTCACTCAAATTCATGTTACCCAGGCCCATATCATGAGCAATTTTAATATGGCCAACATCAGTTGGTTCTAATCCAAACATTTTAGCAGCTGCAGCATCAGTTGCAACAATATCGGTAGATACAATAAGAGCTTTGAGGTTTACCACATCAGCTTCAGAAACACCTCGTGGTCCATTTTTGATCATCATATTATAACCATCAATAACCGTTAAATCTGGCTTTCTGTAGGACACAAAGTCAGCAATACACTGTTCCAGGTTGTTACCATGATAAAACCTCCTATCCCAGATAACCCCCATAAGATTTTTCATTCCTAACGACAACTTAGTTCCTGAATGATGCTTAAGCACCGGAACATTGATAAACACATCAGAGGTTTGAATCAATTGATGAACTTTTGTAGAGGTAAGACTCTTACCTCTGGCAACTGTAACTTCTTTATAGTAATCTTCAGAATTACCAGGTACCATCTTAGCACCAGACTTTTTTGCATATTTAGAGATTTGGCTATTTTCATAACACCTGTCCCACTTATTGCATGTATTGTCAAATACATTTACTTCCGAAGCTCCAGCTTCAAAACAACGTTTTACAATATGCCCAACCAATCGAGGATTTGTATTTGCAGCTCTTTCTGGTGGTGCATCCCAACCTATGTTAGGTTTTACAAGAACAGACTGCCCTTTTGAAACAAACTTACCAAGACCTCCAAGAGCCTCCATAGCTTTATCAAACATTTCTTCCGGCTCACCTCCTCTAACAGCTGCCAATTCACTTCCGGAGGTTGTCGTATTTGCCATTAAAGAATCTAATCCTCCAAACAAAGGTCCAACTCCAGATAATAATCCTAATCCAACACCCGTTTTTAAAAAATTTCTCCGTTCCATACTGAAAAGTTTATAACTGTACTTTATAAATATTATTAACCTCCAAACGATAGATTTCTGAAGTTTGAGCTATCATTAATTACACGTAAAAAAACGATGATCAATTCCTTGGCTTCCCACCTAATTAATCTGAGCTCGAATAAAAATCTTTTTCGAACTTAGGCGAATAAAACCCATTCACACTATGAATTTCATAGTATATATCATTGAAAGTTATTAATTTATCTTCACAAAATAGAATACAAGAGCACTTCATTACATAATATGCACGGCATGAATGCAACAAACATAATTATTTCTTTATAGAAACAATCCTCTAAGGTATTATTTCCTTGTGAAAATCAGGGTGTTACAAACCT
>JBNKGY010000145.1:0-10513 GCA_050290065.1 Marinilabiliaceae bacterium | reverse complement strand
TATTGGACTATTACGGACCAAAAGTGATTAAACTCAATAAAGATAAAGTATTTGGAATTTCTTGTTTGAGAGGCAACGGTTTAATGGTTCATGAATATGATATTTCTGGTAATTTATTCGCATCCAGAGGATTATCAATATATCAATTAGAGAAAGGAGATGATAAATTTACCAGGTTGGCACACTTGAATGTTGGCTTTTCAATATTTTGGTTAAATAATTTTTCGTTGTTCAGGCAATTTGTAAATAAGCAGGAGTGTATAGAATTAACAGTGGGTGAAAATGGTAATTTTTGTGCTTTTTCAGCAGGGTATATGTTTTATTGGAACAATGAGAAAAAGAAATTTAATAAATCATTTAAACTTCCTCATTTTGGTATGGGGATAGGAAGAGGAATAATGAATACCGGTTTATTAAATGCTAATGATGATAGAATTTATATAGGTGAATATTTCAGGAATGATGAAAGAGTGGGAGTGGATATAATTCATAGCCCTGATTTTGGACGAACATGGGATGTCTCTTATAAATTTAAGCAAGGACAGATCAGACATATTCATGCTGTACAAAAAGACCCGTATACCGGTCGATTATGGGTTTGTACCGGTGATGAAGATCACGAATCAATGATTGCATACACTGATGATTATTTTAAAACCATTGATATAATTGGTCATGGAAGTCAGATGTGGAGAACATGCCAGTTAGTTTTTACGGAAGAAGCCATTTATTGGGGAACCGATACAGGTACCCGTGAAGTATCCGGAATATATAAATGGAACAAGCAACAAGCCACAGTACATAAATTAATGCATGTTCCCGGTGCAATTTTCTTCGGCACAAAGCTAACTAATGGTAATTTAATAATGAGTACAGACAGAGAGAATTTTCCTAATGAAAAAGATGATAAAGCAAGATTGTATGTAATTTCAAAAGAGGATTCGGTAACAGAAATTGAATGTGGGAAATGGAAAAACAGGAAACTGAATTTCAAATTCGGATTTGCTAAATCCCGATTTCAGCGGAATCAGGGTGGGAATTACCTAGCAGTAAATTTTATTAATCAAGAGGCGATTGAAAGTAGTGATTTGTATATGATATCTGAAGAAGAACTTGAAAAAGTAGCAACATGATAATTGATGACTAAAAATTTTTAATACAAAATACATTCATTATAAATAGAGTATTTAATAACCCTAATATTTTAGGTTTTTGAATGGAAAGATTCGGAGCAATGTATAATGTTTATAGTGGACTGACCTACAGAGATAATTTAGCGGATGCATGTTTAATAATTTATGAGTATGATTTTACTCATTACTAAGCATTTTAATAATGAGATTCATTTTACATTTTATTGAAGATCTATTTTTCAGGGTCATGTTTGTAATTCTTCAAGGAGAAAACAGAAATAAGCTTTTAAGAATGTATGGAGTTACGATTGGAAAAGGTTGTCAAATCTGTACTAGTCATTTTTCCACAGAACCTTATTTAATTGAAATTGGCGATGATGTGGGTATCGCTTCGGGTACAGTTCTAATCACACATGACGGTGCTGTTAAGTTATTCAGAGATACTTATCCTGATTTGGATCTTTTTGGAAGGATTACTATTGGTGACCATACTTTTATCGGATCAAACTGTACCATATTACCCAATACAAAAATAGGAAGTAAATGCATTATTGGAGCAGGCTCGGTTGTCAGGGGGGTAATCCCGGATAATAGCGTTGTAATGGGCAATCCGGCAAAAGTAATAATGAATACCAATTTAGCTAAAACAATGCTTATTCATAATAAACACTCGCTGAATACAAAAAAATTAAGTTTTAAAGAGAAAAAGAAAAGGATAATAGAACACTTTAATAAACAAGATCTAACCTGATTAATTCACAAATATTTCTATTCCAACCTTCAACTGCCCGCCATCTTTGGTCGTCCTAAGATTTTATTTTATCAAAATAGATCGCTATTCCTCAAAAATAAAATCTTGCAGTTGCCCAAACCTGACAGACATTTGAAGGTCTCCTAACGAAAATTCATGAATCAAAGATCAGCGAAGCTAATTATTCAGGCTAAAATTTTAACCAAATCAAATATATGTTATTGAACATCAGTCTATTGATGTTATAAATCATTTCTAAATCTATAATTATATGAATCCTTTTACAAGCAAAACATTATTAATTACTGGAGGTTCCGGTTCTTTCGGAAACGCAGTATTAAGGCGATTTCTTGATACTGATATTGGGGAAATCAGGATATTTAGCCGCGATGAAAAGAAACAGGACGACATGCGTCAGTTTTATCAAAATGCAAAAATCAAATATTTCATTGGTGATGTTCGAAGCAGGCAAAGCATCGACCATGCCATGCAAGGTGTGGATTACGTTTTTCATGCTGCTGCATTAAAACAAGTACCTTCATGTGAATTTTTTCCTACGGAGGCAGTGAGAACAAATGTATTAGGATGTGAAAATGTTTTAGAGTCTGCACTACAGCACAAAGTTTCAAGAGTAGTGGTTCTCAGTACTGATAAAGCTGTATATCCGGTAAATGCAATGGGTATGTCAAAAGCACTCAGTGAAAAAGTAATGATTTCTAATTCCAGATCGTTAAATGGTTCTGGTATTGTGTTTTGTGGCACAAGATATGGGAATGTAATGGCCTCTCGTGGTTCTGTAATTCCTTTATTTGTAAATCAGATAAAAAATAATCACCCACTAACAGTTACAGACCCCAATATGACTCGCTTTATGATGTCTCTGGAAAATGCTGTAGAACTTGTGTTATTTGCTTTTACAAATGGTCAAAATGGCGATATTTTCGTTCAAAAATCACCATCTACAACAATAGGTATTTTGGCTCAGGCTATTAATGAATTATATAATTCTGATGCTCAAATTAAGGTTATTGGTACACGTCATGGAGAAAAACTTCATGAAACATTAATTAATCGTGAAGAGATGGTAAGAGCAACCGATGAGGGGGATTACTTCCGAATAACAGCTGATGCACGGAATTTAAATTATAACAAATATTTTACCGAAGGGCAGTCGAAAGTTTCTGTTGTTGATGAATATAACTCATTTAATACTAAACAACTTAATGTGGAAGAAACAAAGCAACTGTTATTACAACTACGATTAATTAAAGAAGATTTAAATAAAGAAATAGTGGAAAGAGCATATGGATATTGATAAAAAAATAAGAATAGGAATTACTGGTCAAGCAGGTTTTATTGGAACGCATCTTTATAACTATTTTGGAAAAGAAAAAGACAAAATAGAAAGAATTCCCTTTGAGGATATGTTTTTTGATAATCGTGATTTATTGTGCGATTTTGTAAGCAAATGTGATGTAATTATACATTTGGCAGCATTAAACAGGCATAACGATCCTCAGGTGATTTTTGATACCAATATTCAACTTGTTGATCAACTCATTTCAGCATTAGAATCTACGCATTCAACCCCGCATGTACTTTTTTCTTCGTCAACACAGGAAGACAGAGATAATATGTTTGGACATTCAAAACGTGAGGGTAGAAAAAGGTTGGCAGAGTGGGCTTCCAGGAGTGGAGCTTTGTTTACAGGACTTGTTATTCCCAACGTATATGGCCCTTTTGGTCATCCTTATTATAACTCGGTTGTAGCTACCTTCTGCTATCAAATAACGCATGGAGAACAACCTGTTATTGAAGTAGATGCTGAACTTAAACTAATTTATATAGAGGAGTTAGTGGCTATTATTAGGAATATAATTATTAGTAACGAAGCATCTGTTGAATTTAGGATACCTTATTCATCAGTAAAAAAAGTATCTGAAATATATAAATTACTGAAATTTTTTTCAGAACAATATATTCAGGAAGGTATTGTGCCTCAGACGGAAGACAGTTTTGAATACAATCTGTTTAATACATTTATGACTTATAATGCTTTAAATACTTTTTATCCTTATTATTATAAAAAGCATGAGGATGAACGGGGGAGTTTTGTAGAGCTTATGAAAACAGGTCGGGGAGGCCAGATCTCCTTTTCTACAACTAAACCCGGAATTACCAGGGGAAATCACTTTCATACCAGAAAAATAGAACGTTTCGCAGTAATTAAGGGTAAGGCTTCTGTCTGTCTACGAAGAATTGGAACCGATAAAGTTATGGAGTACACACTGGATGGAGAAACACCTTCTTTCGTGGATATACCTATTTGGCATACACACAATATTACAAATATTGGTGATGAAGAGCTATATACAGTTTTTTGGATCAATGAATTTTATAATCCTGATGATCCGGATACGTATTTTGAGGAAGTCACAAATCAGCAGAAAATGAATGTTTCTCAAGTTTGATGGACTCAGAGTTTATGAAAGTATCAGAATACAATTATAAAGATTGTTATACCTGGGATATTAAGCTTTCAATCCAATTAGATGATATAATATGACAGCGCAGTAAATCTGTCTTTACAACATTGTATAATTCGCTAACAGCAAAATAATAAACTATGCCGGCATTAAAAGTAATGACCATTGTTGGAACCCGACCGGAAATAATCCGGCTTTCAAGGGTAATCACCTTGCTAGATAAACATCTTAACCATATTCTCGTTCATACTGGTCAGAATTATGATTATGAATTAAGTGAAATCTTTTTTAAGGATCTGGAACTACGAAAACCCGATCACTTTTTAAAGGTGGATGTAAGTTCATTGGGAGCAACAATTGGAGATTTGATAAAAAAATCAGAACAAATTATGCTGGAGGTCAAACCTGATGCAGTATTGGTTTTAGGGGATACCAACTCTTGCTTGTCGGCTTATGTGGCCAAACGACTTCACATACCAATCTTTCATATGGAAGCCGGTAACAGAAGTTTTGATTTCAATGTACCTGAGGAGATTAACCGGAAAGTGATTGATCATCTGGCTGATTTTAATTTGGTGTACACTGAGCATGCCAGACGTCATCTGATCAGCGAAGGTTTACCACATCGCAGGATATATTTAACCGGTTCTCCTATGAATGAGGTTCTTAATGCCTATAAAACTAAAATAGATCATTCAGGTATTTTAAAGGAATTAAAGATTCGGAAGAAGCAGTATTTTGTGGTGAGTGTACATCGTGAAGAAAATGTGGATAATCCCAAAAACCTGGAAAGGATTATCAGCGTATTGGATACTATTTATAAGGATTACAATTGTCCCATTATCGTTTCTACACACCCAAGAACAAAGAAACGGTTAGAGAAAATAAACCAAAGTGCCAATGGCGATCATATTAAATTTTTAAAACCCTTTGGATTTAGCGACTATGTACACTTACAAAAGAATGCCATATGCACTATTTCGGATAGCGGAACAATAAGCGAAGAATCAGCAATATTATCTTTTCCTGCTATATCAATACGGCAATCAATGGAGCGTCCTGAGGCTCAGGATGCTGGAACTATAATTCTCACAGGCTTTGAACCTGAGGTTATTTTAAATTCTATAAAGCTGGTTATTGATGAGCACAAACAAGGAGCTTATAAAGATATTCCTGCAGATTATAGGGTTGCTAATACCTCATGGCGTGTATTGAAACTTATTATGGGCAATACAAGATTGAGTAATAAGTGGTATGGTATTGAAAATCATTGATTTTGAATTTTTAAGTTTAATATTCCTTTTATGTTAAAGCGATTTTTTGATTTTTCTATTGCTCTAATCGGAATAATTGTATTAATACCGTTGGGTTTATTAATATCTATGCTTATTACAATAAGTTCCGGATGGCCGGTTTTCTTTATACAAAAAAGAGTTGGTAAAAACAGAAAACCTTTTAAGCTATATAAATTCAGGACAATGACGATAAAGAAGACTGCTCGTGATGGTTCATTTGATGCAGGAAATACCTCCAGAGTAACGGCCATTGGCAGATATCTTCGTAAGTTGAAGTTAGATGAATTACCGCAGCTAATTAATGTGTTGATAGGAGAAATGTCTCTTGTAGGTCCACGGCCTGAAGTTGAAAAATGGGTTGGCATTTATACTGAAAGGTGGGATAAAGTGCTAACCGTGGTTCCTGGTATTACAGATAATGCATCTATAGAATTTAGAGATGAAGAATATCTGTTACTAAATTCAGATCACCCCGAAAAAACATATAAAGAAAAAGTACTACCTCAGAAATTAAAGTATTACGAAAATTATGTGGATAATCAATCGTTGATGGGGGATGTGAAGTTGATTTTTAAAACAATTTATTATTGTATTTTCAAATAACTTACGGTTATGAATATTCCTTATTCAAGAGTTCCTGTTGCAGGTAATGAGAACAAATATTTAAAAGAAGTGATGGATAGTGGTTGGCTAACAACCTCAAGCAAAGCTTTAAAATTTGAAGAATCATTTGCAAAATATGTGGGAGCAAAGTATGCATGTGCTGTCAACTCTTGTACCTCTGCATTGCATCTTGCTGCAGAAGCCATTGGAATAGGTGAAGGTGATAATGTATTAGTGCCCACTATGACATTTACGGCTTCAGCCGAGATATTAAGGTATTTAGGCGCAAATCCAATTTTTTGTGATGTAGAGTATGATACCAGTCTCTTGTCTCCTCAAATACTTAAGGAAACTATCCATAAACATGCAAATATAAAGGCTGTAATATTAGTACATTTTGGCGGACAGGCAGGCTTTATGCATTCTCCTGATGGAGAGGGTATTTTAGATATTTGCAAGAAAAATAATATTCGCTTAATAGAGGATGCGGCTCATTCTTTTCCTACAAAATTTAAAAATAAGTATGTGGGTTCTTTTGGTGATGTTACCTGCTTTAGTTTTTATGCCAATAAAACCATAACAACGGGAGAGGGAGGTATGATGGTCACTAATGATGAATCCATTTATCAAAGAGCCAAAGTAATGCGATTACATGGTATTAATAAAGATATATGGCAACGGTTTTCAGATCCTAAATGCAAATGGGAATATGATGTGGTTGCTCCCGGATATAAGTATAATATGCCTGATATTAATGCTGCTATTGGACTGGCACAGTTAGAGAAAGCTGAATATTTTAGAGCACAAAGACAACGGTGTGCATCGATATATTACCAGGAACTAGGTGATATTACATCTATTGATCTACCTCAAAAACCAGAGAACTTCGAAGAACATGCATGGCATTTGTTCACAATTAAGATAAAACCAGAAGCTCGAGTTAATCGCGATGAATTTATTGAATTAATGTCGGAAAATGGGATTGGTACTTCAGTGCATTATAAACCATTGCACCGGATGACCTATTATAAGCAGGCTTATGAGCTTGAATATAACGATTTCCCAAATGCAGAAAGAATATGGAAAGGTACGGTGTCATTACCTATTTTTCCAGACTTAAAGTATTCAGACCTCATATTTATCTGTCAGACTATTAGAAAGATATTGGCATAGTTCAAAGCTACATATAGGTATGCTTAATAGTCAACGCATCATGAATTATTTACTTTTATAATTGTATGTCACTTAATAACAAATATGTTATGGTGAAAGAATCATTGAAAATAGGTATTGTTTTAAATAGCATGGTTGTACCCCTGTGGGTTAACAGGCTATTAAAAAAAATTATTGAAGACGAAAATTTAGATTTAAAACTCATTTTGAGCAATAAAGAATTTAGTAATAAACAGTTTAAAAAACCTCTTTTATATCGTATTCATGAAGGTTTGGAAAAGATTGTATTCCGAAACTTCACCAACTTTAATAAAACCACCGATATTTCAGATTTGATCCGAAATATAGATGAGGTTTCATTTTCTAATGATTTAATAGAAAGCAAAGAGGTTATTCTGGCTTATCAGTTAGATGTCATTATTAATATGAGTTCGTGTAAAGAGCAAAATACAGGTATACGTTTAGCTAAATTTGGCGTGTGGACTTATTATGTTGAGAATCAAAATCCTGTTAACACAAATTCAGGTATATATTGGAAAGTTGTAAAACGATATCCAGTACTTAAAGCAATCGTTAAATGCAAGGATGAAAAATCAGAATCCTCCTCGGTTATTCATACCAGCTGGTTAGCCACCAACTACAATTCTATCTTTCTAAGTCAAAACCCAACATTGGTATTAGGGTCTGTGATAATTCACAGGTTATTAAAAGGTATTCACTCATATGGTAATAAGTATTTTAATGATATTAAATCAAATTATAATGAGGAACCTAAAGGTGAGAATATTGCATATGTAGTTTTACCCACAAACAGCAAAGCAATTGCTAATCTGTTCAACATTGTAACAAGGTATATCTTTTACAAATTAACAAATCGATCTAAAACAAAATGGTTTTTAATGTTCAAATTAAAATCTACACCATTGCCACAAGCCATAAATGGCTATAAATATCTACTTCCACCAATTGGTAAATTTTGGGCAGATCCATTTGTTTTATGTAAAAACAATAAGAATTATCTGTTTATTGAAGAATTGCCTTTTAAAACTAATAAAGGCCATATCACATTACTTGAGGTTGACAAATCCGGCATTTTGCTTAAATCAGAAAAAATTATCGAACAATCGTATCATATGTCATATCCATTTGTGTTTGAATATGATAATAATTATTACATGATTCCGGAAACCTCACGAAATGAGACAATTGAATTATATAGATGTGTGGAATTTCCAGCGAAATGGACTTTCGTAATGAAGTTAATGGAGCATGTGGATGCCAAGGATACCACCATGTATTATTATAACAATAAATGGTGGATGTTTACTGCTATAAATGAGTCTAATGGCTATTCCGATCATCTGGAACTCTTTCTTTTTTATGCAGATGATTTATTAAGTAATAAATGGATTTCTCATCCCCTGAATCCAATTGTAACGGATATTAGAAATGCAAGACCGGCAGGCAAGATTTTTAATCATGGAAAAAAAATATACCGACCATCACAAGATTGCTCAGAGAGGTATGGAAAGGCCATAAATATTAATCAAATTGTAGATTTAAGTGAAACATCTTTCAGGGAAATACCCGTTTCCAAATTAGAAGCCTCATGGAGTCCAAAATTAAAAGGGACTCATACGTTTAACTTTGATGATAATTTTACAGTAATTGATGTCTATTAACCATGAAGGTTTTTTATCGTATTCGTTTATATAGCTTTTTAAATATTCTGTTAATTTGCTTAAGTGTCTATTTTCTTTTTGCTTGTAAGTCAAAACACAAAGAGGTAGTTCAAGTCTCAGAAAATGCCTATTACGTGGCTACCAGTGGCAATGATAAAAATTTAGGAACATTTGAGGCGCCATGGGCTTCATGGCAAAAAGCCTTTTTAGTGGCAGGTGCAGGTGATACCGTTTATATCAGGGGTGGTGTGTATTATGCAGATAATGAAGATCCTTACGGTGTTTTTGTAGCGGGTAAGAATGGTAGAAAAAAGAGTCCGGTTTGCATTTTTAATTATCCGAACGAAACCCCTGTTCTGGATTGTTCAAAAATAAAAATCTCATCAGGAAAATCCGGCGTCTTTCTTCTTGAATGTACCTATTTCCATTTAAAGGGATTAGTTGTAACCGGGGTTCGTCAGTATTCATTAAGTGTGGGAGTAAAGGGTTTTAGTTTTGAAAAAGGAGGTGGGCACATTATTGAAAGATGTACTTCTTTTGGTAATGAGGGTCCCGGATTTTGGGGATACAAACTGGACACCATATCGATTATTCAATGTGATTCTTATGATAATTTTGATGTTGCAACAGAGGGTTATTCCGGGGGGCAGGCGGATGGATTTGTTTTTACAAACTTTGAGAGAGGTGCATACACTTATTATAAAGAATGCAGATCATGGTATAATTCTGATGATGGCTTTGATTGTTGGCAAAATGAAGGTACCGTTGTATTTAATAATTGTTGGGCATTTAATAATGGACGGGGAGATGGTGACGGCGGTGGCTTTAAATTAGGAGAAACTAATGAAGTACCTTCCAGTGAAGCTCAACGGATACTCATTAACTGTATGTCATTTAATAATCGTTTTATTGGCTTTAATCAGAACAATGGCAATGTTAGAATGGAGTTTTTTAACAATATAGCCTATGCAAATGATAATATCGGATTCGATATCGGTCAATACGATAATGTTATGGTTGTTAAAAATAATATTAGCTACAAAAATAAATGGCCCGCCTATTATATACCTCAAAACAACGATCATAATACCTGGAATTCGGCCACGGGTGTGTCCGTTGAAGATGCAGATTTTGTAAGCCTGGATTCTAACGGAGTATCAGGTAAAAGATTAAATGACGGACAATTGCCCTTACTCGAATTCTTAAGATTGGCCAATGGAAGTGATTTAAAGCAAGCCGGTGTTGATGTAGGATTGCCATTTGATGGAAATGCTCCTGATTTGGGGCCCTATTTTGAAAAATAATTACATCACTAAATAGTACTTTCACGAAAACTCAGGTGGCAGATAAGAAAGCTTCATTTTTGAGGCTTTCGAAGCTCGAAAAATGT
>JBNKGY010000144.1:0-10542 GCA_050290065.1 Marinilabiliaceae bacterium | reverse complement strand
TAATTAATCATTTTAAACTGTCACATAAGCATATTCAATCTTTTAACGAGGAAAACCTTCCCTTATGCAAATTTATGTGTAATGAAATTTTGAGGTGCAAAAATGGGGATTTAAATATTATAAGAGATGTTTTTTTGATATTTTGTTGAAAAAATATTGGGGATATAGAAAAATAATAAACATTAGTAGTTTCTTTGTAGCGAATAAAATTTTAACCAGATGTCCGGACTTTTAGAATTTTGAAGAAGGAATTTTTATTGAAAAGTTGTCCTACAACAATTGAATTTTCTTTTTTAAAATAAAAAAAAGTTCGAAATTAGGGCCGAATTTACCCAGGGTGTGTAAATGTTTAAAAATTAGGTAATTGCGATTCGAAATTATAATTTCTTTATTTAAAGATTTTTTTCTTTATTTTCATTGTAATAATAGGTTTCCGCACTACCTTTACATCCTCATTTAATTTAAGCAGAAATAATTTTAGAGATTTTAAATATTAAACTGTATGAGTAATTTATTTTGTTCCTCTATTGGGAAGAAGCTTTTGATGAGCATATCAGGGCTTTTTTTGATTATCTTTTTGATAGTCCATTTATCCATTAATTTACTATTATTGGTGCCAGATGGTGGTGTGAGTTTTAATCTTGCAGCAAACTTTATGGCTTTGCCTGTGATTAAGTATGGTCTTCAACCAGTTTTAGCACTTGGGTTTGTTGTGCACATTATTTATGGTGCCATGCTTACTGCACAAAACAATAAGGCACGTGGTAATAGTAAGTATTCTTCTGGTAATAATACTAAAGATGTAATGTGGGCTTCTAAAAACATGCTTGTTTTAGGTATAACTATTCTTGCATTTTTAGGAATTCACATCGTAGATTTTTGGGTGCCGTTGCAGATTACACATGGAGCACATCAAGTAACAATTGCTGGTGTTGAAATGCATGATACTTATAGCCTTGTAAGTGAAGCTCTTCAAAATCCTATTAAAGTAGCTCTTTATGTAATTGGGTCATTAGGATTAGCTTTACACCTTACCCACGGATTTTGGTCAGCGTTTCAAACGCTTGGTGCAAGCAATAATATTTGGCGTAAGCGCTGGACGATTCTTGGTATTATATTCGCTTGGGTTGTTGGTGTTAGTTTTTGTATGATTGCTGTAGCAATGTTATTATCGTAGTCGTAATTCTTTAATTATCAAGAAATGAAGTTAGATTCAAAAATTCCTGAAGGGCCATTGGCTCAAAAATGGGAAAATTATAAGGCTAACCAAAAGTTGGTCAACCCTGCAAACAAAAGAAACCTTGATATTATTGTAGTTGGAACTGGATTAGCAGGTGCTTCTGCTGCTGCTTCTTTCGGTGAAATGGGTTTCAAAGTAAAAAACTTTACAATTCAAGATTCTCCCAGGCGTGCTCACTCAATAGCTGCACAAGGGGGTATCAATGCTGCTAAAAATTATCCAAATGATGGCGATTCAGTACATCGTTTGTTTTATGATACTGTAAAAGGTGGTGATTACCGTGCACGTGAGGCTAATGTATATCGGTTAGCTTCTGTAAGTAACGATATTATTGACCAGTGTGTAGCTCAAGGTGTTCCTTTTGCTCGTGAATATGGTGGTCTTTTAGATAACCGTTCATTTGGTGGTGCTCAGGTAAGTCGTACTTTTTATGCTAAAGGTCAAACAGGTCAGCAGTTATTGATTGGTGCTTATCAATCACTAATGCGTCAGGTTAATGCAGGTACTGTTGATTTGTATACCAGAACAGAGATCGTTGAGATTGTTGTTGTTGATGGTAAGGCGCGAGGCGTAATAGCTCGTGATTTAGTAACCGGTGAGTTTTCTCGTCACTTTGCCCATGCAGTAGTATTGGCAACAGGAGGTTACGGAAATACATTCTTCCTTTCAACAAATGCAATGGGATCAAATGGTTCTGCTGCCATTAAGGCTTTTGAAAAAGGAGCTGCTTTTGCTAACCCATGTTTTGCCCAGATTCACCCTACTTGTATTCCTGTTCATGGTGAATTCCAAAGTAAATTGACTTTAATGTCAGAATCTTTGCGTAACGATGGTCGTATCTGGGTTCCAAAAAAGAAAGAAGATGTTGAGGCTATTCGTGCTGGTAAGTTAAAGCCAAAAGATATCAAGGAAGAAGATAGAGATTATTATTTGGAAAGAAGATATCCTGCTTTTGGTAACCTTGTTCCTCGTGATGTTGCTTCACGTGCGGCTAAAGAAAGATGCGATGCCGGATATGGTGTAGGTGCAACTGGTTTGGCTGTTTATCTTGATTTTAAAACAGCGATTGAGCGTTTAGGAGAAGATACAATTAGAGCTCGTTATGGAAACTTATTCCAAATGTATGAAAAGATTGTTGATGATAATCCATATGAAACACCAATGATGATCTATCCTGCAATCCACTATACAATGGGTGGTATTTGGGTTGATTATGAATTGCAAACAACTGTTCCTGGATTATTTGCAGCAGGTGAGGCTAACTTTTCTGATCATGGAGCAAACAGATTAGGAGCATCTGCATTGATGCAAGGATTGGCTGATGGATATTTTGTGTTACCATACACAATTCAAAATTATTTGGCTGATGATATTCGTACGCCTCGTATGACAGGTGAAGAGAAAGAATTTGTTGAAGCAGAAAAAGCTGCAAAACAAAAATTCGAGAAACTGCTGTCTATTAAAGGTAATCGTTCTGTCGACAGTCTTCATAAAGAACTAGGTCTTGTAATGTGGGACTTTGTTGGAATGGCTCGTAATAAAGAAGGCCTGGAACAAGCCATTGAAAAAATTGGAGCTATTAAGAAAGAGTTCTGGTCAAATGTTAAGATTCCTGGATCAACTGAAGGAATGAACGTTGAGCTTGAAAAAGCTTCAAGATTAGCTGATTTTATTACTATTGGCGACTTGATGGCTCGTGATGCACTAAATCGTGAAGAATCTTGTGGAGGACATTTCCGTGAAGAATTCCAAACGGAAGAAGGAGAAGCGCTTCGTCAGGATGATAAATATACTTATGCAGCATGTTGGGAATATCAAGGTGATGATAAAGCTCCGGTAATGCATAAAGAAGATTTAAAATTTGAAGTAGTAAAAGTTGCACAACGAAACTATAAATGATCTTGTAGGTCGTTAATGTTCATTAGTTAAACAGAGAAAAATGGAAAAAAATATAAGTTTGACTCTTAAGGTTTGGCGTCAGAACGGGCCACAGGATAAGGGTCGTTTTGAAACATACAATTTAGAGACAGTGTCTACCGATAGCTCATTTCTTGAAATGATGGATATTTTGAATGAGCAATTAGTCGGAGAAGGAAAAGAGCCTGTAGCATTCGATCATGACTGCCGCGAAGGTATTTGTGGAATGTGTTCTTTATATATTAATGGTCGTCCGCATGGACCTGATGATGCCGTTACTACTTGTCAGTTACATATGCGTAAATTTAAAGATGGCGAGACTATTACAATTGAACCTTGGAGATCAGCAGGATTTCCTGTAATCAAAGATTTAATTGTGAATCGTTCAGCTTTTGATCAGATTATAGCTGCAGGAGGATATACTTCCGTTAGTACAGGTGGTGTTCCTGATGCAAATGCTATTCCAATTTCAAAGCCAGATGCAGATGAAGCAATGGATGCAGCATCTTGTATTGGTTGTGGAGCATGTGTAGCAACTTGTAAAAATGGATCAGCCATGTTATTTGTATCTGCAAAAGTAAGTCATTTAGCTTTATTACCACAAGGTCGAGTTGAAGCAGCTCGCAGAGCTAAAGCTATGGTGGGTAAAATGGATGAGCTTGGATTTGGTAATTGTACAAATACTGGAGCTTGTGAAGTAGAATGTCCTAAAGGAATTTCTATTTCAAATATTGCTCGTTTAAACAGAGAGTTTTTAAAAGCTAAGTTGCAAGACTAGTTAATAAAACAATTTTATATAAGGCGGTTGTTTCTGATTTGAAACAGCCGCTTTTTTGCTTTATAGATGGAAGGTCTATCATCTTTTTCATATTCTACAAAGTAACTTAGGTTGTATATTTGTTTTTATTGTATAATTGAAATAATTATTGCCAACATTTGTAACAAAATTATTTTTTACGTGTATATACTTTTGAATCAAATGAATAACTTCAGATATTTAGAATGCATAAATTAAAAGTGGATTTTTTTTAGAAGTTTGTTATTGTTGGGTTGTAGATACTTATAATTTTTTCTAATTTCGGAGCAAATGCTTCACCTCAAAATGATTGCTAATGCCCTACAGACGATTACCTAATACTGATCAGGCCCGATTACGTGCACTTAAAGCTGCATTAGAAAAAGGTAAAATAAATTATCCATACGATTTGGCTTATCCCCAAAAGTTTTATCATGATATTCAATCGATATTACCTCAATTTGAGCAAGCAGTTTCACAATATAATTTCAGTAAGGATCGTCAAGCAAAGTATGGTAAGTTATTGTCCGATCAATTTAGAGATGCAAGACTTTATGTTTCACATTTTATTCAAGTATTAAATTTTTGTATCATAAGAAAGGAATTTAAACCTGAAGTAAGGGAGAATTTTGGACTAGATATTGAAGATAAGGCCGTACCTGAATTAGGGACTGAACAGCAGTTAATTTACTGGGGAGACAAAGTGATTAAGGGTGAAGAAAAAAGGATGATGATGGGTGGAACCAGAATCTATAATCCATCAATAGCTATGGTAAAAGTGAAATTTGAAAAGTTTCTCGAGTATTACCATAATCATAAAAATCTACAAACGACTACGCAAAAAATGCACGAAAAAGTGATTAATATGCGAGATATGGTCGATCAACTGATACTTAAAATTTGGAATGGAATAGAAGAGAGTTACAATGAACTGTCTGCTGACGAAAAACGCAATGCTTGTAGCGATTATGGGGTGGTGTATATGTATAGAAAAGATGAGAAATCGTCTTAAAAGTTTGAAGTAAATTCCTGTGACTTTTTAATGAGATCGGTACGTTTTTGTGATTTATATATATAGTATAGAATTATAAATACGCTTATTGTACTCAAAATAATCCATATTACTGATGGGTATTCCTCGCCTGATTCAAGGATATTAGTTTTGTCTGAACTATTAAGAGATTGATGGTAAAGAATAAATGCTAGAAGGTTATTGGTGAAATGTGCAGCAATAGCAAGCCATAAGCTGTTACCAAATAATACCAAGTAGCCAAATATCAATCCTAACATAAATCTGGGTAAAAAGCCGAAAAATTGTAAATGAATTGCGCTAAACAATATAGCTGTAATCCAAATAGATAGATGTGCATTGTTGAATACCCGTGTTAATGAATTTTGTATAGCTCCTCTAAATAATAATTCTTCTCCAATTGCAGGCAGTATTGCTATAATAAAAATATTAATTGAATAGTCAATCCATCCGGTTCCTTTTAAAAATAGTTCGGTTGAATATTGAGCTTCCTGTTCTCTTTTGTATATCCATTCTCCAATTTCTTTAAAATGTCCACCGAACTCTAAATGACCATTAAAAACTCCTAAAAAACTTATAAAGGGTTGAGCTGTAATAGCTATTAGAATGGAAAGGACCATAAAGAGTAGTGGCGATTTTCCAGATAAATTAAGCCATGTATAGGGTTTGTTATAAACCAGGTGTGCAAAAAATAGAGGTGGGAAAATGAATAGTCCCAAACTATTGATTATTTGATAATATTTTAAAAAGTTTACATTTTCGAATAAAACAGATGAGTCGGATATAATATCGGTTCCCCAAATAAAAAAAGCAGGGATTAAGCCTATTACGCTAAATATAACCCATGAAGTAAGTACGATTATTATCAATATAAGAAATTGACTTACAGGGCTGGTCTTATTGGGTAAAAACATGGATTTTAATTTTCTATTGATTGCTGAAAATTCCGTGGGATAGGGTTAAAACTACCAATCCTTTTGTATATACAGCAAATATAATCAATTACGAAACAATTATTCTGATGGTAATTTATATAATAGAAAAGCCTGGTACTTTTTTAGTACCAGGCCTGGAATTATAATTAATGTTCTAGGTTATGCTAATTTCTGAGGAATTAACTTTTCTGCAATTTGATTTTTTAAGTTGGTTCGGAAACTACTGACTTTTGCTCTGTTCTGATTATCATATCGAGCTTCGCTGGAATTTCCATCAATCTTTGGATAGTTTAAGAACGTTTCATAAAACTTTACTTGTTCAAAGTAGTTCAATTTAACCTTGGTTGGTGTAGTCAAGTATATCTTTACCCAAAAATTCATGGGTTTATTAATATTCAAAACCTGTAAGCCTTTAATCTTATAGAAGTAATCCATTACCATCTCATCACTTAATCTTTGGCTGGTAAGCTCATGTATAGCTGCAAGTACAGTTGACTTGGTTTGTCCTGTTTTTGAAAACAATATATCTTCGATTTTTGATATTGCTCTTTTTTCTGCGATTAACCTAAGTACTGGTTTTTTTAACAAATACAAGCAGGTCAATATCCCCATTACTAGTACAATAATAATATAGGTCATATCATTTATTTGTTAGTGTACAATGAAATACAATTCTCTCTCTCGTGTGCTTTTACCCAAATATGGATAAATTGTTTGGTAATATTGATGAACATCATCTAAAACGAAACTAATGTGGAAAAAGTTACAATGAATAGACTTAAAATGAAAATGTAATGATGGTATATGAATTTTGATTTCCTGTTTTAAAATGAGGCTGATATTAATTGCTCAAGATAGACTTTGTTAATTGTTGATTGTTCTATGCTTTTATATTTACCATTCAGATAGGTGCCCAAATATTCTTGTTCTGTCTGTCCTGGAGTCGGTATGAGTAAAGGTGTGATATTTAATGTGTTAAAGTCCATTATGGAGCTGTATCCGGACCTGCAAATGACAAGTTTTGAATTTGCCATTTGATATTTTAACTGAGGTGAGGAAAGGTGATTAATCAGTGTAATATTGTCAATAACATGGATATTGTCAATGTCGGGAATGCCTTGTACAATGAGACATGAATACTGCATTTGGAGTAATATGGATACTAATTTATTCTCTAATTCACTCCTTGCAGGTTCGGGACCTGAGAGTATAACTAATACATCATAATGGCAATCTGTCTTACTTTCTTCCAGATCGGAAAACCTGCTAATGGGGCCAATGAATTTTGCGTTTTGTGGTAATTTGTATTTGTGAGTTAAATCTCCAGCTAAAGAAACCTCTTTATCTTCAAAATCAGGAATCCAGCACTCATCATATTGATTGATTATTACTCTAATTAATAAGTGAACAGGTAGTTCGAAGAGTTGAAATGGACCCGGAAGTTTAATCATCAATTGATGCGTTAAAAAAACAGATCTAACCTGTTTATTCCAAAGTCCGTATCTATTGTCTGATATCACCACATCAATATGGCGTTTTGCAATCAGCTTCTTCAGTTTTATATGCTCATAGATGCTAAAATAAAGTATTTGAGGGATAAGTTTAAAAAGTTTTAATATTCCTCTGTTCGATGAAAATCTAATATTTAAATCAGGTATCCGGATTGATTCCAGCGTTGGAAAATTTTGTTTTAGTAAAAGAAGTGCATTTTGGTCTCCCGCAATAATTACCTGGTGGTTATTATGAAGTAAATTATTAATAATTGGGATAAGTCTGGAAGCATGTCCCAATCCCCAGTTTAGTGGGCAAACCAAATATGTTTGTGATTTTTCCAAAATAATTTATCCTGATACTTGTGTTGATACTCCAATTTTTTCAACTCTTTGAGCTATTTCATTTAATTTTTCAATAGATACTTTTTTTAAGCCTTCAGCCGGAGTATCTCTTTCAATAGTATAAATCATTACCTTTTCAGGAGCTATTTTTGCTAATAAATTTAGCCAGGATGTAATATCTTCCTCTGTTGTATTGTCAATTAATGTGTTATTATAATGTCCTTTTACAAACATTGTTTGAATAATTAATTTTCCTTCAAACTGCAATAAGTTTTCCGTTAGTTTATCTATTGAAAATAGGTTTACTGGTTGATCTAAAATGTTAATCGTACTTTCTAAGCCAGAGTCAAGTTTAAGAATGTTATCATCAACTTTTTTTAAGGTGTCAACTATTGATTTTTTATGTAGTAAAGTTGCATTGGATAAAACAGCAATTCTTGCTTCAGGAAAATATTGATCTCTTAGCTGAATTGTTCCATCAATAATAGACTCAAATTGAGGGTGAATTGTGGGTTCTCCATTACCTGCAAATGTGATCACGTTAGGTGCTATATCTTTATGCTGCATGTCTAACAAAGTAGCTTCTAGTCTCTTTAATACCTCTTCTTTCTTTGGCATTTGAGTTTTAACTCCAGTTGTTTTGTCGTTAAATCCACATTCACAATATATGCAGTCGTAAGTGCATATTTTTTTGTCAATTGGTAATAAATTAACACCAAGAGAAACTCCGAGCCTACGACTATTTACTGGTCCAAATATTATTTTATCAAAAAGAAAAGTACCCATTTGCAAAATCCTGTATTTAATTATTTGTTGATATTGATATCGGTAATTTAGAATCATTAAAATTTACATTCGCTCATCCTTCAATACAAAAGTAATGTAAAAAATCAGTGATTCGATTTATTACAGTTATTCAATGGGTAATTATTCATAATAGTTCTACCGGATTAATAATAACCTCAATTCAATTCCCAGGTCAGTTGTTGTGTTGAGTTGAAGTAAGAGGATGAAATCGCATGTTCTAAGGTGGTTTCAATACGTAATAATTCCTTAAATGTATAATTCAGATTGAATTTGTTATCTTTGGCAGATTGTAAATAAATGAGAAATCAGCATGCAATTTAAACAGGTTGTTGGTCAGGAAGATATAAAGTCAAGGTTGGTAAGAATGGTAACTGAAAATCGCGTAAGCCATTCGTTACTGTTCACAGGTCCGGAAGGAAATGGGAAATTAGCGATGGCGATTGCATTTGCCCAATACTTAAATTGTTTAAATCAAACAAATGGAGATTCTTGTGGAGAATGTTCATCCTGTAAAAAATATGGCAAGTTGGTTCATCCGGATTTACATTTTGTTTTTCCGGTGATTAAAAGTGCATCTGAAAAAAATCCGGTTAGTAATACTTATCTGTCGGAGTGGAGAGAGTTAGCAAACCAATCTACTTATTTTACTTTAACAACCTGGTTAACCAAAATCAGAAAAGAAGGAGAAAATAAGCAAGGGGCAATATTTACAGCTGAGAGTTCTGAGATAATTAGGAAATTAAGCTTAAAAACATTTGAAGGCAAGTATAAAGTAATGATTATCTGGATGCCGGAGAAGATGAATGAAGCTACTTCTAATAAGCTTTTAAAAATTCTTGAAGAACCTTCTAAAAATACCGTGTTTATATTGGTTTCAAATTTTCCGGATGATATGATTTCTACTATATTATCGCGTACACAGCAACTTAAAATCCCTGCCTTAAAAAGTGATGAGATAGAAAATCATTTAATACAGAAGTTTCAGATAAGTACTGAAGAAGCTTCAGGTGCTTCAAAAGTAGCCAATGGAAATTTAATTGCTGCAGAGGAACAAGTGCATATGAGTGAAGAGAACAAATTCTTTTTTGATCAATTTGTTCAAATGATGAGACATAGTTATGCACGAAAGGTAGGAGATTTATTGAAATGGGTAGAAGAAATGAGTCGATATCCGAGGGAATTGCAACGTAATTTTTTAAATTACGCCATTAATATGATTCGGGAGAATTATATAATGAACTTTAAGCAACCTGATATTGTTTATCTGACCCCGGAACAATATGAATGGTCTAAAAAGTTCTCTCCTTTTATCAATGACAAAAATGCGGCAATGATTGCTGAAGATTTTGCTTTGGCAGATTCGCATATTGGACAAAATGGAAATAGCAAAGTAGTTTTGTTTGATTTGGGATTAAAATTAATTATTTCATTAAAAGCAGGATAAACTCCAATAGGGAGTATTAAATATATTCAGGCTTAGGCCTTTAAAAAAAACAAAAATGGAAGAAGTACAATCAAAATGTAGTACTTGCTCTAACAGGTGCGGTAAGCTAGATGTGTTTGACTGGCTGGCTGATGTTCCTGAAAGTAGCAATGTTTCAGATATAGTAGAGATACAATTTAAAAATACAAGAAAAGGATACTATAAAAATACCAATAGCCTAAGGCTTTTAAAAGGCGACGTTGTTGCTGTAGAGGCCTCTCCGGGGCATGACATAGGAACCGTTTCTTGTACTGGAGAGATAGCGGTTTTGCAAATGAAAAAAAACCGGATTTCGGTGAAAGATTTTGAATTCAAAAGAGTTTATCGTCATGCTAAACCCGTGGACTTTGAAAAGTGGGAAGAAGCAAAAAATATCGAGCGTGATTTCACCCTGGGCCACAAGAATATGCATTTTTTAAGGGAAGACGCAGATCAACATGAGCCAGTACAACCTTCATCCAAGTAAGAAACTTCAGTAGAATTCAAAAAACCAATTGAA
>JBNKGY010000143.1:0-10577 GCA_050290065.1 Marinilabiliaceae bacterium | reverse complement strand
TAAGGATGTACTTCAAAGCTGCATCGGCACGAGCTTGTGACAACACCTTGTTATAAGCGTTATTTCCCCGGCTGTCGGTGTGTGAACTAAGCTCAATTGTCATCCTGCGATATTTAATCATCAAATCAGCCAGTTTATCCAGTTCTTTGGCTGCCTCTGCATTGATTTCCCAGGAATCGAAATCAAAATTGATATTGTATAGCTTAAAGGTTATATTCTTTAATCGATCTTTTTCTGGCGAAGCGTTGGAGATATCTATCTTATCCATTATTTCAGAAATGGTTTCAATGGTTAATTTCTGGTTGGATAGAAGCTCAGGCTCAGTTGTTTCTTCAGTTTTAATAATTTCTAAATCCGGTGGTGTACCAATAATTTCTGTGCCAGTAACAACACCGTTATTATTTATAGAAGCCAGCAGGGAAGTTTCTTGTTGTATGTTGCCTATGGAATCCAGAGCTGATACTTCTTCTACTTTTTTAGGAGATTTTATTTTTTTGATCAGGTAAATGTCATCGTCACCTTTTCCTCCACTTCGATTCGAAGCCAGATAACCAATGGATTGATCTTCCTTAAAAATTAGAGAAAAATCGTCTCTGGAACTGTTAATGGGGGCACCTAGATTTTGTACATCACTAAAAATATTATCGTCAATTTTAGCACTAAAAACATCCAAACCTCCTAGGCCAGGGTGACCGTTGGAAGAAAAATAAAGTGTTCCATCCTGGCAAACAAAAGGATAAACTTCATCGCCCGGGGTGTTTACATTTTCGCCACAGTTAATAGGTTCACTGGTACCAATGGTATATACCTCTACGTAATAAATATCGCTTCCACCATAGCCTCCTGGGCGATTGGAAGAAAAATACAGACGGTCTTCGTTAACTGAAAAGTATGGGTGAGCAGAGGAGTATTCCTTACTAGTGATATTCTTCACAGGTTCAGGTTTTTGCCAATGACCTTTTTTAAACTTAGAGGTGTAAATACCCAGGTTTATTTCATTTAATTCGTTTGTAGAATTTGCATCGTTATTGTTGTTCATGGTAAAATAAGCCATGCTATATTGCTCAACATATTGAAAAGAACTGATATGGTATCGTGAGTCTATCTGGGAGAATGGTTTGGCATATTTTAGGTTTCCGTTATCGTACAACCTGGCCGAAAATAGGCTCAGGTAAGGCTGGCCATTCCATTCATATTCATTTTTGCTGGAATCACGTGCTGAGGTAAATATCAGGTAGTTCTTGTAAAAACAAGGGCGAAAATCGGAATATTTTGTATTAATTCCTGCCAATGAAATATTGTATTGAGGTTTGATGCTCTTAAGGCTGTCGATAAATGTCCTGTTATAGGTAGGTAGACTTAAATCAAACTGTGCCATTAAACTATCTGCAATGCTATATTTATCATTATAGATTAATAGGCGGGTATATTCCTCCATGCTGGTGGTATCCTTGCGGAAACGGAGTAACTCGTATAATTCTTCAGCTTTATCAAAGTGCCCGCTGTTTTTATAGGATTGCGCTAAATGTTTTAATATATGCAGATTGGTGCTATCTTTTAATAAAGCTTTTTCGTAATATTTGATGGCTTTAACATAGGCCAAATGATTGAAATAGTTGTCGCCTAAAATTTTATTGAAATTTTGGGCATACGATATTTTAGTTGCAGTTATTATTAGAAGAAGACAGATAAAAACTTTTTTCATATTTAAAAACATTGTTGTCCGGTTAAGATTTTTCATTATTCATAAAAATCTTTCCGTGCTTGCTACATTTTAGAAAAATCTTGGGGAATGAATTTTTGTGGCATCTCGATTTAGCCTAAGATCCAAAATGATCTCATGTGAACCGTTTGAGAAATTTTTAATGCGCGAGCCGGAAAAATCATAGGCATAACCAACATTAAGGTATTTGCCAACAGCTACTTGAAAAAAACTAAAAAATGTTTCCGGATTACGTAAGCCTGCTCCCAAAGCCAATTTGTTATTAAACGAGGTAGCTAAAATGATATCAATAGTTGGTTTTACATTCATTACCTTTTTTACACACATTGAAGGCTTAAGCTTTACTTTTCCATTGTTAAAATCAAAAATGTAGCCACTTATCAGGTAAATATGGTTTTGCTCTTTCAGGTTATAGGTATCAATGCCATCATTTCCAAAAGAAATTTTATGAGTGATTATTTTGGGAATCGACAAACCTACATACCAGTTTGTAGCATGCATAAAAACCCCTGAACCAAAGGTGAAAGAGGTGCGTTGTACAGATCCATGCCTTAACACAGCATCGTCATTATCGTTGGTGTGCAACAGATCCAGATTGGCCGAATAATGGTTGGTTCCGGCATTTAAACCCATTGACAATTTTATTTCATCAGTTATTTTAATTGAATGGGCATAGGCAAACGTGAGTATAGTGTTGCGCAACGGACCTACATTGTCTTGTAAAGCAGTAATACCAATGGCTGCATTAAAGTATTTTAGCGGATAGCCAATGGTGAGTGCATTTGATTTTGGTGCTCCCGGAAATCCAAGCCATTGGTTCCTGTTGGAGATTTGCATATTGATATAGCCGGTACTACCAATATAGGCCGGATTTATGATAGCCTGGTTAAAGGTGTACTGTGTAAATTGATTTTCCTGTTGCCCCATTAACCGGGTTAACGGAAGCAAGAAGAGTAGTAATAATAGGTGTTTTATAAATTGCATGTTTATCTATCGTGAAATGTATACAAATCCTTTAATGGGTTCATCTCCGTCTACCAAATACAACAAGTAATAGTAAGTACCATCGGGCAGCGGTTTATTATTTAAGGTACCATCCCACGTGTTATTGTAGCCTTTTTTGCTGTATACCTCATGTTCCCATCGGTTGTATACATATAGGCGGTTGTACGGGAATCTGTTTATATTTTTAATTTCAAAGAGATCATTTTTTCCGTCTCCATTAGGTGTGATGGCCTGAGGAATAAACAGGGCATCCTTATATGGCTTTACAATAATGTAGAGTTTTTCCTCCGCGCAGTTGTTCCTTTCATCACATACCTGATAAACCAGTGAATCTTGTCCAATAAAGTCAGGGTTGGAGAGGTAATCTACAAGAATCCTTCCGTCATCGAGCACTGTTACGTCGGGGTATGATTCCGGATAAGTAACGATATATACTGCGCTTTTGTCCAGATCATTTTCCGGATCTGTATCGTTAGATACTACATCGGCAGTATCGTTTAAACTTTGGATAACCCAAAGAGTATCTGACTGGGTAATTGGTGCGTCATCAAACGATTGCTGAAGGTTAATGAAAATTTTAGCCTGAGAACATAGTTGCAGTGAATCACATATTTCGTAATTCAATATATCAGTGCCAATATAGTTTTCGCTTGGGTAATAGGTTAAAATACCATTTTGGTTATCAAAGGAAACCTGATTAGAAACCTCTGCACTTAACAGCTTAAAGTTGGATGCATTCAGGTTATTGTCCACATCTGTATCGTTGCTTAAAACAGATATTTCCAATGGCACATCTTCATATCCGTTGGCATAATCGTCGAAGGCCATCGGTGCATCATTCACTTGTTTTACCTCAATAATGATTTCACCAGTATCGCTTAAAAAGGACATGTCACCAATGCTGTATTCAAGGTACACGGTTCCGAAAAAGTCTTTCTCCGGTGTATACAGATATTCATCATTGATAAAGCTTAAAGTTCCATTTGTTACTGGCTCTGCGATGTTTACTGTTTTAGGATCGATATTATTTTCCGGATCGGTATCGTTGTTGGCTAAATTGCTAAGAGCAATAGGTACTTCTTCATCTGTGTAGAAGTAATCGGTAACAGCAACAGGAGGTTCCTCCACTGCCAAAATATGAATGATTATCCACGACGAATCTCTTTGTGATGGGTTTCCATTGTCGAAAATAACATACTGCACCGAGTCCTTGCCTGTATAGTTTTCTTCGGGTGTATAGCTGAAATTTCCATCGACATTTAGTATAATGTTTCCATGTAATGCCACACTTTTCGGATTATCAATTAGAACATTCAGTCCAACACCTTCGCTATCGATGTCGTTCAATAAAACATTTTTTTCAGTAAGGGTTTCTTTTTCATTTATTTCAAAATGGTCAACAACGGCAACTGGTGCTATATCATCCACAGAAAGCACTTCAATAACTACTTTTGCTGAAGCGCATGCTTCAGGAATACCATTATCGCATACTTGATATTCAAACTCATCAGTACCAAAGTAATTCGAATTAGGTGTGTATGTAAACAATCCGCTACTTTGAATTGAAACAGTACCATGTGCCGGACCAGAAAGAGTTGCCGAACTATAAATTAATTGCTGCCCGTCAGGTTCCATATCGTTGGTGGCCATATTACCATATCCCACATTATCTTCCTTAACACTAATTGTATCGTTTAAGGCCTCCGGATTGAAGTTAATCGCATATATTGTATCCGTAACTGTTGACGAGCAATGGTTATTATCAGTAACAGTAAGCGAAGGAAAAAAGGTGGTTTGTCCGTTATCTCCAGAATAGGAATGTGTAGGATTTCGTTCGTCAGAGGTTGTGTTATCACCAAAATTCCAGTTCCATAAAACCAATTGACTGTCGGATGTGGTTTGTTCGGTAAATATGGCATTTAAAGGTGCATATCCCGAAACAGGATCAACTGTAAAGGCGGCATCAATATTACTGATTAGAATGGATGTGCTGGTACTATCAATACATCCTTTTTGATCTACCACTGTTAATTTGGCATCAAATGATCCACCTTCGGTATAGATATAGTTTACTGGAGAAGACGTAGAAAAGTCCTTGTCATTAAAGTTCCATTTGTGTTGCGTAACAGGATAATCCGATTGACTCTCGTCAGTAAACAGAATACTCTCTCCCAAACAGGCTTTATCTTTGGATGTGCTAAAATTAGCATTTAGGGTAGAGGGGAATACGGTGATGTAATTCTCCTTTTTCAGTGAAGCACTACAGCCTATGGACGTTTTTACATATAGTTCTACATCATAGGTTCCGGGAGTATAATAAGTGTGCGTTGTAGATGAGTTGTAACTGTTATACTGCGTATCGCCAAAATCCCAAATAATTTCACTGATTTGCGAAAATTGAGAGGACTTTAAATTGATGTTTCCATCAATGTCTAATTCGGTTCCGGCACATACATCCGTTTGACTGGCGGTGAATGTTAAATCAGGATAACTATCAACAATAATCGGATCGCCATCATATTCCATTGTACATCCGTCTTGATCAGTCAGGATGATGGAAGGGAAGAAGCTACGTGATTCATTGTAAGTATGACTAAAACTCATTTGGTCATCGTAATGGTTAGTGCCATCACCTACATCCCACGAAATTTTATTATTTGCATCTGTTTGGGTTGAATATTGAACAGTAAGAGGAATGCACCCGGCAGATACATCGGTGGTTATAGAACCAACAGGACCTGTAAGGTGAATGAAATCTTCTTTTACCAATTCACGGGTACAACCCCCTTTGCTGGTCACAGTGAGCTTTACATCATAATATCCGGGTAGTGTATACAGATATTGTGGATTTTTGTTCTGTGCGATCGCACCATTATCGTCACCAAAGTCCCATTGCCATTGGTAAATATCTTCCGATGAATGATCGTAAAATACAGCGGGTAAGGCATTACGTGCACAACCCAGCTCAGTTTTATAAGCATCAAAATCAACCACAGGAGTAACCGCATTAATACTTTGTATTGTGTTATCGGTACATCCGTTTTTATTCGTAGTTATCAGGCTAATATCATATATACCATCGCTGTTATAAATATGATTTGGTTCCTTTTCTTCAGATGTTTCTCCATCTCCGAAATTCCATGTATAGCTTAGTTCCTCGCCCAGCGAAATATTTTCTACCTGCAATTCATTATTAGTACAGGTGTAGTTTCCAACAATAAATAATGACTGTACTATTGGAACATTCATGTGCAACGTGTCTGAGTTAACACATCCCTTTTCATCGGTTACTAATAATATGGCATCCTTGTTACCCGGTAGGCTATATTGGTGTTGCACAACAGAAGAGGCTTCGGTTTTTCCGGATGGAAAAAACCAGTTATGGCTTACAATATTTGTATTTGAGTGTGATTGGTCGGTCAACTCAAATGTTTCGTTTACGCAAACCGTATCTTTTAAAAAGCCAATGTCAGCTTGGGTATAATTTACAACTACTGCATTTTGTTTAACAATGGTTTCCCTACACCCAAACCTTTCTTCCACGGTTAATTTTACATCAAATACTCCGGGAGTTGTATACACATGAGTAACTTCACCGATTCGGGTAGTATCAATTATACCATCACCAAAATCCCAGTACCATCGGTGTATAGTTCCAGTAGTGGTTGACCTGTCGATAAAAGAAACCGAAAAAGGCAGACAACCTTCATTTATTCCGGTAAGTTCAAAGTTAGGCTCCGTTTTCGATACATGAACATATTGAGTGTAGTAATCCTTACAACTGGTAGTTTTATTGTTTACTGTTTGATATACATTAAACATTCCGGAGCTTTCAAAAGTGTGATATGATGGGGTATCTTTTTGTTGGGTTCCATCACCAAAATTCCACGATATTTCATCATATCCTTGAGAATAATTCTGAATATTACTTTGAGCCGGAAATTCGCAAAGCGGATTGTCCATAAAAAAGAATGCTACTGGTGGATTAATATAGACAGCATTATCTTTTTTTAATGTGGTTGTACATCCAAAATTGTCCAGGGCTAACTCTACCGGCTTGTTTCCCGGCGAATTGAAGTGGAAATTGTAACTGCCAGATTCATCTACCTTAAACCTTTCGCTGTAATCACCAATATACCATTCTTCTGTTTGGTAATTAGTTGATAAATTGATGAGCTCAACAGGCGAACGGTTACAGCTATCTGTTTGGTTTATTTGAAAATTTACAACAGGTTTATCGCCTCCTTGTATTATTGCAGTTGAACTTACCGGGCACCCTTGGTTGTTGGTGTAACTCAATGTAACGTTGTACGTTCCTTCTTTACTATAGGTATGTTGTGGGGTTTGTAGTGTTGATTCTTCTCCGTCATCAAAATCCCAATGAACATCTTTAAGGGTTCCTCCTGTGTTAAATTCAACATTCAAAGGAATACATCCTTTGTCGCGACTAGGAATAATAGTGATGCCTCCAGGCTGAGACAAACTGATTGTTTTTACCAGTGTATCGGGGTCTCCTTTACCATAAGCAATAAGTTTAATGGTATAATCACCTGTACTGTTAAAAGAATGAACAACCGATGTATCGGAAGTTGACGAACCTCCATCACCAAAGTCCCACAATACATGCTCAGTCATTTTTGAGCTATTGGTAAACTTAACTGCAAATGGCGGTTTACATACGTTTTGTCGCTTAAAAGTATAAGATGCCACCGGTGAAGGCAGTACACCAACATTGGCTGTTCGGTACAAATGACATCCGTTGTTAAGGATGGCGGAGATACTGACTTTATATTTACCCGAATCAGCATAACAATATTTAAACTGCTTCTCATTTGTTTTAAAACCATCGCCCAAATTCCACTCTACATAACTAAGATCCTGATTTTTGATTTTAAAAATGACACTATCCTTAAGTCTGGGTCCTTCCCGTTCAATGGTATAATCCAACGTATCCACACTCAATATAATCGCATCATCTACTCTAAAAGAATCTGTACAAGCTCCCATTTGTGCTGAAAGAGAAATAGTATAATTGTCATTCTCTTCAAAGCTGTAGCTTAGTTCTTGATTATTAGAAACTACTTTGTCATTAATTTTCCATTCCCAATTATTGATATAAACAAAAGGCTCATCAATATCTTTAATGGTTGTTTGATTTGTAATAGTGGGCTGGTAAGGTAATTCGCAGGGCATATCACCGGTAATAGTAAAATTGACTTCCGGAACTTTGCTAACAGTAATATATTTAGCTTTTGAAGCGTTGCCATAACACCCATGCTCGTCAACGGCCATTAGGGTTATTTTATAACTTCCCGGTTCATCAAAGGTGTAGCCAGTGTTTTTTTCTGAAATAGAAGAGCCATTGATTAACCAAACCCAACTTTCAATAGCTCCATCTACGGGTGCTGTTTTGTCTTCAAACTGAACCTCCAAAGGAACACAACCCGATGTTAGGTCAGATGTGAAATTGGGGACCGGATTATTATATACCTTAATAAAATCCAGTTTTTCGGCAGATAGGTTGCCGTTAATAGTAAGCTTAACATTATAAAAGCCGGAATTGGTATAGTTGGCTTTTGGATTTTGTAAGGTTGAAATATTTCCGTTACCAAAATCCCACTCCCAGGATGTTGCCCCTTCCGAATCATCGAAGAATTGCACGCTAAGCGAATTACAACCTTCTGTGCTATTGGCATGAAAATCGGCTTTTTGAGCAAATGTTGAAATGGAAAGGTTCAGGAGTAATAGAACCAATAGAGAAAAAACCAAACGAATTGCTTTTTGGTTTTGAGTTAGATTTGGAAAAATCATAATAATTGTAAAGTGAACCTTTTTAAAATTTGGGGCGAAAGTATGAAATTATCATAAGATTTTTAAATATTGTTTACTTTTTTTTAGTGTGTTTTTTTAACAAAACATAGAAGTAGCATACCGCTTTTCTCAGGTAATTAGTTATGATCAGACATGTTTTCTTCTTATATGGTGTTCGTTTATAAAGTCCAACTACCGCGTTGTTGCTCAAAATCCAAATCCTCATATACGATTGTATACTGTGGTTTGAATTTTTCACATGCTTTGTATTTAAACTTTATAGTCCAAACACACGCCTTTATGGACAGGCACTATATAATGAAATATATTCAAGTGATATTTTTTTTCGAAAAATTTCAATTAGTTTTTTATCAGCTCATTTAACATTAACTTATTGGGGTTGTTTTATGTTTAATAAAAGATATTTAGTTTGTCAAAAATGATTAATATTCAAGAAAACAATTGAACGAGTATTAACTTATCTAGCGAATATTGGGATACAGAGAGTTGTTGATAAGTTTGTTAATAACTTATGAGATTTGTAAAGTAGGATGAAGTGTTAATTGTAATATACAGTATATGAATGTTTTAACATGGTTTTTGATTGGGTTTGAACATCTTTTTTTATGATTATTGATAATGAATTTGGCAAACTTTTTTATTGTATTTGCGTATCTACAATTAAAGATCAGAAACAAGCACTACAGTTTTAGATTTTACTTGAATTGGAGGAGGATTTTTGTAGGGAAGATGAAGAGGGAGTTAACAAAATACAACAACACATCACTTATCCTTAAAAGAATATGGTAAAGCGAAAAATAATAATGGCAACTGCAATATTCATTTTTTTAATGCATGTAGTCGATTTTTATGGCACAGAATTTACCAAATCTCTTGTAATATCTACAAAGCAACTTGAAAACAGCCTGACCTCTGGTGATGTTAACTACGTAGCACCTTATCTGGCCAATGAGTTTGTTTTAAATGACTATGAACCTGCCATCTCAAAACAATTATTTTCTTCTTTAATTCCAGTTTTGGGGGTGCATAAAATTGATAGTATACGACTCAATCAGCGCAGTAACGATACAATTTTTGTATCAACTGTTCTATCAGCTGATAAGGGTCTTTTTGATGTAGAACTTACATTTATAGAGAAGGATGAGGCAGCTTTTATACTAAAAATAGAGTTTGATTTCAGTTTAAAAGTGCGGCTGGGTGATAAGAATAAGAAAGAAACTGAACCCAGGGAGATTGATTTGAAACTGTATAGAAAACTAAGTGATGATTTACATTTCACTTACTATGATTCCGATTTAGAGAATGTAGCCATTGAAATCATACAAAAACAAAAGAAAGGGATTCAGATTGCAGAAAAACTTCTTGGAGAAGACCTCACCTTTCCTTTAGGGCTATTGTTATTGAATGATAGTATTGAGGAAGTATCCATAAATCAGCCCGTTATTCCCATTTGTATTTCAGGAGCCAATTATGATGAAGATTTGCAATCAGCTATGTATTTAAATTGGGTGTATTTTCATGAGGTGGTGGAGTTGTATTTAGTTTTCAATAAAGGAATTAAAGATCAGAATACACGTTGGTTTAGAGATGGCATGGCCGATTATATTGCTCATAGAGTTTGTTCAGAGCTGAATCCTAAAGTAGATAGTGTTTTAATTGCAAACAGAATGCAATCCTATAAAAGGTTAAATGGAAAGGCAGATCTTGCATCATGGATTGGTACTGGACAATTAGATAATGAATATTCAGGACATCATTCGGGTAGTGGAGCCTATGCCGGTGCCTTGTGTTTTTTTACTGATTTAGTAGACCACTATGGTGATCAGGTAATTTCTTGCTTTTTTGATCATCTCATAAAAAATAATAATCCGGATAGTGCCATGCTCATTGCCGAATTATCCGAAATCACAGGCGAAGATATTCAAGCAAGGCTATTAAAGTATTAACCTGAGTTCGATTAAAATTAGCGAGCTCAAATTTCAGTAAATGATTGATTTACAATATAAATTTTTGAGAC
>JBNKGY010000142.1:0-10598 GCA_050290065.1 Marinilabiliaceae bacterium | reverse complement strand
ATAATTCAGAATTCTGGTTTGGGGATTATATATAACCAATGACATATCCATGCCATCATTCACCACATCATCTTCTTTACGATTTAAGCTATATGTGATTTCAGTATTCAAATGATTTAGAATGTCTGCAGGATTAGTATTGCCTTGCTCAACAATCAATTTATTTAGTGTAGTATAACCAATTACCGACATAAACGCTCCAGGCACACCATGACCGGTGCAATCAATAGCTGACAAATACTCCAATTGATTATGCTTTGAGGCCCAATAAAAATCTCCGCTTACTATATCCTTAGGTTGAAACAAAACAAAGGTATCGCTAAAAGGTATTTCAGGTTGTGTAATGGCTAACTGAATTCTACGCGCATAATAAATACTGTCCGTAATATCTTTATTACGCTCTGCTAATTGTGCATTAGCACTTTTAAGTTCCTTTGTACGATCAGCTACTTTTTCAGCCAATACTTTCTTTTCAATCTGCAAATTCCTTTCTCGAACATATACAATAATTACAGCAGCAACTATAATTAGCACAATTGATAATATAATAAACCAAGGACGCCTGTATAAAGGGGCAAGTATAACAAATTTCACAATTGCCGGTTCATTGACCGACACACCATATGAATTAAAAGCCAAGACTTTAAATTTATATTTGCCGGGAGGCAAAGCTCTGTAATTGGCCATCCTTTGTTCTTCAACGTTTTCCCAATTATTATCGGCACCGCTGAGTTGAATCTTATACTTCACTGATGACGGATCAGATATAGAGATACTACTGTAATTGATTACAACATTATTCTTGTATGAAGGAAATACCAAATTATCCTTTAAATTCATTTTTTCTCCATTGACATACATATCAATTATATGTGTAATGGGAATTTCAGGTGTACCCTTATCCAAAGAGGGATCATAGCAAACCAGTCCCGAAACTGTACCAAACCAAAGTTTTCCTGAGTCGTCTTTAAAACAGGCATTAGGTTTAGCCTCAATTCCAACAAAACCATCCCTCTTCGAATAAGAGATTACAATTTCTTTCTCTTCAATTATTTTATTTAATCCAACAGTTGTACCTACATAAATATTATCATAATTATCAGTGATTACAAATCTTGAATTATTTGTATATAAACCATCATTAATAGTGTATTTTTTTACCACCTCCCTATCCTGGATAATAATTACACCATGTGCTTCTGTTCCCACTATTAGCTGATTCTTTGAATTTTCAGTAATGGATATTGGTGTTACATTTTCATCAATAGGAATATTTTTAAAATAACCCTTTTCAAAATAGGAAAGTCCTCCATTTTGTGTACCAACCCAAAGTCGACCTGTTCTATCGCAATACAAAGATTTTATCTCATTAGAAGGAAGACTATCGATTTGCCCGTATGTTTTAATATAGCTTTGTTTATTAATATCATAGGCCAGCAAACCGGCCAATGTGCCTATCCATAAAACATTAGATTGATCAATCTCCATCGACCATACAGCTTTTGTCACTCTTGGCAATCTTCTATTTATATCTGGCTTACTTACAAATCGATTTAATGAAAAATTAAACTCTTCAACACCCTGATCTTCGCTTCCTAACCAGATATTATCTTTTTGATCGCACATCAGAAAACGAATCTGATTACTTATCTGATCCTGTTCCTGAGTATAAGAATTAACCTCACCTGTACTTAAATTCCTGGTTGTAATACCACTATTAGTCCCTATCCATAAACTCCCATACTTACATTTTGTAATGGCTGTTACCTGATCATTTACCAATCCATTTTTTTGGGTATAGGAAACAAAGTGTTCTCCTTTAAAGATATCTAATCCATGTTCTGTTGTTCCAGCTAATATATTACCCTCCAAATCCTCATACAAACACCAGATTTTATTATCATGTAAACCATTATCGGTATTAAAAACCTTAACCTCACCCATAGCGGAAATACGCGTAATACCACCACGGTTTGCCATATCCCAATGACCAATCCAAATATTACCCGTTTTATCTTCAATTATACTTGTGATCCAGTTAGAGGCTAATCCATCCTTAATATCATAATATTCAATATTTCCACTTCTTTGATCTTGTTTATATAACCCTCCGTTATAGGTTCCATACCATAGGTTTTCTTGACTGTCTTCAAAAATAACTGAGAACTGAAAATAGGTGTCTAAATGAGGCGGATTATGCCTTACAAATCTATTACTTACTGAATCAAGTCGCTGTATATCTATATCTGTAATCAGAAACAATTCACCTTTTCTATTCACAAAGGAATTAAAAACCCCATTACTTATAGCTTTTGATTCCAATTTTGTAATTATAAGGTCGTGTAAATTACTTTTGGGATTTTCGATTTTAAAAACCCCATTTCCATAGGTGGTTATCCATAATACATTTTGTTTATCAAGACACAAAGAAGTAATGTTAGTATTAATTTCAGGAATTGTAATGACCTGGAACTCTTCATCTTTAAACCGGGTTATTTCACCTCCTTCATGTCCAATCCACAAAACATTATTATCATTAAAAAGAACACGTGCACCACCCTGACCAAGATGGTTTTTAATGGTATAATTTTGAAATTGAAAACCATCAAAACGTGTCAAACCAACATCAGTACCCAGCCAAACAAAACCATCGTTTGTTTGGCAGATAGAATAGACCTTTGAAGATTCCATTCCATCGGTAGTTTTGTAATTATCGAAAAAATAGGTTTGCGAAAATATACAGGTCGTAATCAAACCCAATATAAACACGCTAATTAATTTTCTATGACAAGAAAGGACTCCAGAAATTCCCATTATTTCTTATTCATAAAGAAGAATGTACCATTTTCATCCGATAAACCAGAAATTTTACCAAACTGAGGCTTTTGTTGATTGCTTTCTGTAACAGCCTTTGTTACCTTTTCAACTATCGACTCTATTGGAAGGCATTCATTTGGATTATTAGCCAACATATTGGCAAATGTTTTGGTAAACTGCGAATTATCTATAGCTAATTCATACCCCGCTGATGAAAATACTTGTGAAGACTTCAAACGAGTTGCTTCCCAATCGCCACAGTTTCTTTCTACTTTTTCGCCTCTCATGGCCTGATAAAAAGTTGGCCCTGATTCACAAGCATCACTGACTACTAAAGTATGCGTTAAAAAATTATTATATCCTTGTAATGAAGCCTTTAGATTGTTTATACTAAAATAACTAAACTCATCATCCCTTTTCGCATCTGTAGGAATCCAATAGCCTGTTTCATTCACGAATTTACCATGACCTGCGTACCAAATGAGTATAGATTTTACATTGTTACCACGAATAATATCTCGTAAATCAATAGCAAAAAATCTTTCCAAATCATCTTTGCTCATGTTTTGCTTATGCAAAATATTATGAATATCATAATTTGTTAAAGCACTCCTCATTAAAGAAATATCACGGGCAGGACCATCCAGGCTAGGGAAATCCTCATAGTCTGAATTCTCAATAAAAATAGCCCATGTTTTCCCCATTGGATTGTTCTCCAGTAATGAAATACCTTCTCTATTGATGATGTAAGTCTGGTTGTTTTGGTTTCCGTATACATCAGTTACACTTACAGTAAACTGTGCTTTGTTAGCAATACTGATAGTCGCCATAAAACGAGGATCATATTCATCTACTTTATAACTCGCAGTAACACCATCAATAAAAATACTATTTATTAAACTTTCATCACTCACAGCTCCTTCTAAATAAAGAGTTGGAGAATCAGTATCCAGAAAAACCTCATTATTATCAGAAGCATAAGGAGCTAAAAGCTTCACCAACGGGACCTCTATTTCGGTTCTTTCAATATGGTAAATAACTTCTTTTTTATTATCATAAACATCAGTGGTCACAATTAAAAACGAATCTAAATCAGTAGTAATAATTTTAGCTAAGAATTCATCATTATTTTCACTTTTCACAAAAGGGACATCCACATTATTAACCTGTAATGATTTAATGTCACTTTCATCTAAAATCATTCCTTTAACATTTATCTCAGTTTTATCTTTTGGAATGGGGATTTTATTATCGTTTGCCGGACTCGGATCTACAACAACAATTTGGGGTTTATTGCTTTCTCTATTCAGTTCAAAAAGTCGCTCATTAGCTTTTAAAAGTAACTCCTGTGCTTTACCATCAAATTCTGATAGATTGTTTAAACGATTATAGTCAGCAATTGCTTTTTCATAGTTAGCAATTTGTTCGTACGAAAAAGCTCTTTTATAATAGGCGTTTCCATTTTTATCATCCAGCAAAATTACTTTTGAAAAATCATTAATCGCATTTTGATGTTGCGTAAAATCCTGATAAAATGTACCTCTCAAAAAGTATAGTTCTTCGTCATCCTTATTAATTACAATTGCACTGGACAAATCATTTATGGCATTAGGGTAATTAAGTTTATTCACGTATATCTTGGCTCTATAAACCAGTCCTTCAGCATTTTTACTATCCACAGCCAAGAGTTTATTAACACTTATCATAGCAGCATCATATTTCTCCATTATCAATTGCAGATGAGTTAACGAAGTTAATGCTTCAATGTAAGCAGGATTCTTTTTTATGGCCAAATGATATTCATACTCTGCCTTTGGCAAATCCTCTAAATGTTCATGTGCAATAGCTTTTAAATAATGATGTATGGCTTGATCATTCTCAGCAATAGCAATATCTAAGGCATTAATTGCTTCTGGATATAATTCTTTTTCAACATACACTTTACCTAATAAGGTGTATACCTTAATCTTAAGTTTATCTTCGTCCTTTATGGATGTTAAAAAAGATAAAGCGTTGTCGAACCTATTCAGTTTATAGCAAACCTCTGCAGCATCATATCCATACTCTTTTTCATTAACATCCAATGCTTTAAGCTTATTGTAATCATCCAGTGCTTTTTCTAATTCATTTGTTTTCTTGTAGCAGAAAGACCTGGAAAGATAAGACTTTTCATACTCCGGCTTAATATTAATGGCCAAAGTATATTGTTCAATGGCACTAAGCCATTCTTCGGCTTCCTTAAATTTTTCTCCGGCTTTATGATATTTACCGGCTGATTGAGCATTCAGGATTGTTGGTAATGTAATAACAATAACCAAAAAAAAAGGCGTGAGGTATTTCATGTAATATCAGCTTTATTTATGGCTTGCAAAATAATGAAAAATACATGAACTAAATAGTAGATTATCAAGCAAAAAAGATGTTTCCTGTAATATTTGCTAGGAATGATTAATTTGAATCCGGATTATCGTTTGTCTGTGATTACCAAAGACAAACTAACGATAATCCGGGTTGAACCAATAAAAAAAGCAGCTACTAAATAGTAACTGCTTTTTTATTTTAATGAACCCAATGGATTACATCAGTGCATCAAGTTTTGATGCCAATATTGTTTTCGGTACTGCCCCTACTTGCTTATCAACGATCTCACCATTTTTAAAGAATAAAATTGTTGGGATATTTCTGATACCAAATTTTACAGATGTTCCTGGATTGCTATCAACATCCATTTTTGTAATAACAGCCTTTTCTCCATATTCCTCTGCCAACTCTTTCACTACAGGAGCAACCATTCTGCATGGCCCACACCATTCTGCCCAAAAATCAACCAATACTGGCTTGTCTGAATTTAATACAACTTCTTCAAAGTTTGCATCTGTTACATCAATAGTCATAAAATAATATTCTAAGATTAATACTTTAATTCAAATAAATAGTAAACACAAAAGTAAAAAATAAGTTTGCGTACTGCCAAATATAAATAATCCCATTTTAAAATCAAACTGTCATATAATTATATAATTCGATAAGTTAGGGTATTACGATAACTTAAATGATAAATCAGGATGATTATCCAGATATTCAATCAATTCATCGGTTAGTTTAATTTTCGATGTACGTGAAAGAAACTGAGCTCTGTTTAATGCATCTTCTTTATCATAAATCGAAAATCTAACTGTAACACTACCCTCATTATCTTGAGTGAGAGCGGCAAATTCAGTAATCAATTCTTCATCAATTGACTGCAATGGAATGGATATATTAACACCCGAAACTTTAGATTCCCGGACACCATCCAGCATCTCAATTTTATTAACTTTAACTTCTAATTCACCATCATTACTCCATTGCTTTTCTTGGATTTTGGCTCTAATCATTATATAATATCCTTCAATAAGATATTTTGCATAATCCGGGTAATCTCTACCAAAAAATGCAAACTCATAGGAACCGGAATAATCTTCAAGAGTCATGATTCCATAAGGATTACCTTTTTTGGTCATTCCTGATCGCGAAGCTACAACCATACCTCCAACTGTGACATCCCTTCCCTTCAGTTTCTCAAGATCTTCAAGATCAGACAGATTAGTTGTGCAAAAGTGATTAATTTCTAATTTATAAACATCTAATGGATGAGCAGAAAGATATATCCCAATCAGATCTTTCTCTCTGGCAAGCTTTTCAAGTATTGAAAATTCTTCGCATACCGGTGCCAATGGTTTGGTAATGGCAGCGCTGGCACCAGCCGATCCGAAAAGCGAGTTGGCTGCAGTAGCCTTATCACTCTGATACAGGTTTCCATATCTACCTAAATTTTCAATAAAAGTAGTATGCTCTCCCGGTAAACATGTAAAGTACTGCGCTCTGTGAAATTCCGGAAATCCATCAAATCCTCCGGCAGCTGCCAATGCTTCAAGGTTTTTCTTATTTACAGTTTGCAGGTTTACTCTTTCAACAAAATCAAAAATATCTTTATAAGGACCATCTTTTTCTCTTACACGAATAATTTCTTCTACTGCTCCAGCTCCAACGCCTTTAACCCCAGCCATACCAAAGCGGATGGCTCCTTCTTTATTTACGGTAAACTTACGATAACTTTCATTAACATCCGGTCCAAGCACATCCATCCCCATCCTTTTGCACTCTTCCATAAAGGTGGTGATCTTGGTTATATCACTCAGGTTACGACTGAGTACCCCGGCCATAAACTCAGCCGGATAATGAGCTTTTAAATATCCTGATTGATAGGCCACATAGGCATAACAAACAGAGTGAGATTTATTAAAGGCGTAACTGGCAAAGGCCTCCCAATCTTTCCAAATTTTATCTATCAAATCCGGGGGAGCCAATTTCTTACCTTCACAACCTTTCATAAATTCTTCACTACCCAAACAGCCATCCTTAAACTTCACTTTAAGCTTATCCATCATGGCGATGATTTTCTTACCCATTGCCTTACGCAATGAATCGGAATCTCCTCGTGTAAAACCACCTAAAGCTCTGGATTGAAGCATCACCTGCTCCTGATACACAGTAATACCGTAAGTATCTTTTAGGTAAGGTTCCATCATTGGATGATCATATTCGATTTCCTCACGACCATGTTTTCGAGCAATAAATGAAGGGATATATTCCATTGGACCCGGACGATATAAAGCATTCATCGCCACAAGATCTTCAAATCGGTTGGGCTGAAGTGCCTTAAGGTGTTTTTTCATCCCCGGAGACTCAAACTGGAAAACCGCGGTAGTTTCTCCGTTACCAAAAAGCTGAAAGGTTTTTTCATCCTCAAGGGAAATCTTTGCCAGATCTACATCTATTCCTTTGGAGAGCTTAACATTACCCAGCACCTCTTTAAATATTGATAGTGTTTTCAGACCCAAGAAGTCCATCTTCAACAAACCAATATCCTCAACAAACCTTCCATCGTATTGTGTGGTCAGTAATTCCTCTCCTTTTGTTGGCATAACAGGTAAATGCTGATCCAATGGATTTTTGCCAATTAGAACACCACAGGCATGCACCCCTGTTTGGCGAACAGCTCCTTCAAGCGCTTCTGCAAATCTCATGGTTTTTGCTATCAACGGATTGGGCGAATTTTTCTCCATTTCAAGATCCGGAACTTCCTTAAAGGCTTTCTTGAAATTCATTTTGGGGGCTTCCGGAACCATCTTGGCTAACCTGTTGGCTTCTGACAAATCGAGCTTTAGCACACGAGCTACATCTTTAATAGAACTCTTGGTAGCCATAGTACCAAAGGTGCAGATATGGGCCACTTTATCCTGTCCATATTTATGAGTCACATAATCCAATACTTCCTGGCGACCATCATCATCAAAATCAATATCCACATCGGGCATTGAAATACGATCCGGATTTAAAAAACGCTCAAACAGCAGATCATATTTGATAGGATCAACATCGGTTATTTTTACACAATAAGCCACCGCCGCACCTGCTGCCGATCCCCTTCCGGGTCCTACAAGTACTCCATTATTTTTTGCCCAATTAATAAAATCCTGAACAATAAGGAAGTAACCGGGGAAACCCATCGTTTTAATGGTATTTAGTTCAAAATCAAGCCGCTCCTTTACGTGATCCTCCAGCACCACACCATATCTTTCTGCAGCCCCTTCAAATGTGAGATGTTCCAGATAATCCGCCTCTAGTTTTATCTGAATTACTTTTTCGTAATCTCCAATTCTATCGTAGGATTCCTTTGTAAATTCTTCAATTAACTGTTCCTCTGTAAACTTTTCTTTATAATCCTCAATGGTACCAAATTCTTCAGGTATTTCATAGGGGGGCATAATAGGTGGGCTATCCAACTTAAAAGCTTCTACCTTATTGGCAATTTCTAATGTATTTTGTAATACTTCAGGAATATCTGCAAATAATTGATTCATTTCCTGAGTAGTTTTAAACCACTCCTGTTTTGTATATCGCATCCGGGTTGGATCATCGTAATCCCTTCCGGTACTTAAACATACCAACAAATCATGTGCTTCAGCATCCTCGGCATTGGTAAAATGAGTATCATTTGTTGCAATAACTTTAACCCCGAGCTCTTTTCCTAATTCCAGAATTACTTTATTTACCTTTACCTGGTTTTCATAAACATTTTGTCGTAACATCGGATCATCAGTAGGGTGGCGCATTACCTCTAAATAATAATCTTCACCAAACACACCTTTGTACCATAAAATAGTTTCTTTGGCTTTATCCAGATTACCTGCCATAATATGCTGAGATACTTCACCTCCTAAACACGCACTGCTTGCAATAACCCCTTTATGATATTTTTCCAGTAACTCTTTATCGATACGAGGTTTGTAATACATCCCATCGGTATAAGCAATTGAAGTCATCTTTAAAAGATTCACATAACCCGTTTCATTTTTAGCCAACAAAATAATATGATGACCTGAGGCATCTGTTTTATCTTCCTTACTTGCAATCCCTCTTCTGGCAACATAAGCCTCCACTCCGATGATAGGCTTAATTCCCGCCTTGGTACAAGCAACATGAAACTCTTTTACGCCAAACATCCCACCATGGTCTGTGATGGCTAAAGCCGGCATTTCATCTTCTTTGGCTTTATTTGCTATGTCACCCGTTTTATTAGCTCCATCTAAAATTGAATATTGAGTATGCACATGGAGATGAACAAAGGGAACTTTTCCTGCTGTTTTGGCAGCCTGCCTTAACTTTTCTTCTTCTTCCTCTATCGAAATATGATCAAGAGTATCCACTTTAAATGATTCAAACTCAACTCCGGCTGGCTGAATCATATCCGGATTATTGATCCTGAACGCCTGAATCTGCGCTGCTGTCATTTGAAGTCGCTGAGCTGAGATCCCTCCCACACGAACCAGTTCAAGGAAACACCGTGTGGTTGATTCAACATCAGCTGCAGCATTGTGCGCTTCTTCAAATGGAACCGTAAATAATTTAATGTGGAGCTCGGTAAGCGTTGGATTCTTGAGTTGACCATTACGCCTTAAATCACAATACTCCTTACTCTCAAGCATTGTACATAACGATGGTGCAGAAGATATTGCTTCTTCCAATTCGCAGCGAACTAACTCACAACCCACAATATTAATATCGAAACTAATATTATGCCCGATGATAAATTTGCTCTTTTTTACGTCTTCCATAAAATCAAGCAAAGCATCTTTTAAAGGAATTCCTTTTTCAAGTGCAATTTCAGTTGTGATACCATGCACAGCTACTACATCTTCAGGAATGGTATATCCATCAGGTGTGATAACATGATTTTTGGCAAAAAGAAAGTTTCCTTCAATATCATGACACTGCCATGCCAATTGAACCATTCGTGGCCAATTATTAGTGTCTGTAATAGGAGCTTTCCAATTCTTTGGTAATCCCGTGGTCTCGGTATCAAATACTAAAAACATTGTATATCAATTCTTTATAAAAGTGAGCTATGACTGCTGTGCAGAATGTCAAAGTTAAGGTTTTGATAGGAAAAAACAGAAGGGGAATTGAATTACTTCCAATTATAAAACCTATCAAGTTTATCAATATTTAAAACGAGTCCGATTAAAAATATAAGCATTCAGATTGATACGAAAGATTTACGCTCCCATAATTCTTAACTTTTAAAATTATACTTACGAAGGATGAAAGTTGCTTTCCATAAGATTAACATACAAAAAACCCTGAAGACATATTAATCTTTAGCCTGATTAATTAGCTTCGCTGATCTTTGATTCATGAATTTTCGTTATGAGACCTTCAAATGTCTGTCAGGTTTG
>JBNKGY010000141.1:0-10745 GCA_050290065.1 Marinilabiliaceae bacterium | reverse complement strand
TTTGCTCTGGATGGTATTGATTGTAATTGTAGCAGGTTTTTTATCCGGCTTATATCCCGCATTTTATTTAACCTCACTTAGTCCTTTAGTATCTATCCGTGGTGAGGCTGTCAAATCTTCAGGTAATTTCCCGGTACGTAGGGTTTTGGTACTGCTTCAATTTATACTTTCTATTTTCATGATAATGGGAAGTCTAACCATCTTAAAGCAGCTATCCTACATGAGGAATAAGGATTTAGGGTTTGATAAAGAAAACGTATTATTAATAAAGATAAAAAATACGCCATTAAAAAAACATTTTTATTCTTTTGAACAAGAATTAAAATCTATCCCCTCTGTTAGGTATGCAACATTTATGGAAAGTGTTCCTGGTCAGGAATTTTATACGGAAAGCTTTTATCCGGAAGGATTGTCTGAAGACCAGCAAAAACAATTGTTTCATTTTTCAAGAGTACATTATAATTATGCCAAAACATTGGGAATAAAAATCATTAGCGGCAGGGATTTCTCAAAAGAGTATGAAAGCGAACCAGAAACCGGAATTTTAATCAATGAAGCAATGGTAAAACATCTGGGGTGGACAAATGAAAATGCTATTGGAAAAAAGTTTCATTTTCACAACCAGGAGCGTGTAATTGGGGTAATGAAGGATTTTAACTACCATACACTCCACAGCCGTATTGAACCCTTAGCCATTGATTTGGTGAGAGAAGGTACCGACCAGCATAACTGGGCTACCAATCATATTGCCATAAAATTGGCAAAAGGAAATACACAAACAGCTATTAATGATATTAATAAGACATGGAACAAGTTTGCTCCCGATTTTCCTATGGATTATACATTTTTAGAGGATAACCTACGCACTGCTTATAGCTCAGAGGAGAGAATTAGCCGTATTTCAGGAATATTTACTTTTATTGCCATTTTACTGGCTTGTTTGGGGGTATTTGGATTATTTAAATATACCATTGAACGAAAAATAAGGGATATTGCCATTCGTAAAGTATTGGGTTCAACCGTGCCAAATATTATCTTATTATTGGTAAAAGAATTTTTATGGTTAGTAGGGATTGCCTCAATAATTGCTATTCCTTTAAGTTGGATTTTCTTAATGAAATGGTTGCAAAATTACAGTTATGCTATTTCATTATCACCAGTATTGGTGGTGCTAACTATAGTTTTCATTCTTATTCCACCATTATTAATAATTATTTATCAAAGTTTTAAGGCTGCAAGAACAAATCCGGTAGTTTCATTGAAAGACGAATAATTAGTTTTGATATTATAATTCGGTAATGATTAATAAAATAGACAAAATAGAGTTAATTGATGATTGGGAAAAACTTAAAACTTATTCCGAAGAATGGAATAAGTTGTGGTTAGAAAATAATTATCATACTCAGCTGTATTCATTTGAATGGTTAAAACTTCATATAGATCTGAAAGAGAATAATAATGGTCACCCCTTGTGTTTTTTGTTCTTTTCTGGTAGTGTTTTAGTAACCATACTACCTTTATATTTAAGAAAAAGAAATAACCACGTATTTAGATTAAATATATCACTCAAAACAATAAGTTTTCTACCTGATGGAGTTTCAAAGCCAATGCATATAATAGGTAATGACTTGCAATTGATAAAATTTAAGCGTGAAATTCAAAAGCATCTTTCAAAATATAACATCCACCATTTTGATTTAAAAGGATTTTCTAAAGAAAAAGCATTACAATATAGTGATGTATTTATTAATAGAAAATCAAAATATTTTATTGACAGGGAAAATGAAAAGTCCGGTAGCAGTTTATACGATAAGTTTGAGATTAATTTTAGCGATGGGTTTGAAGCATATTTTGGAAAAAGAAAACGGCAGTTTAGAACTAATGTGAAAAGTTCTTATAAAAAACTAAAAGCTAAAAATTTTCATTTTTATAGAAAATGTAGAGGACAACATTACGGTTCATTACAACTTTCAAACGAGGAAATTATCTCTATCATTCAGGAAATTGATAACAACTCCTGGCAAAAACAAATTGGTAAACACTTTACAAAATATGGTATTGAAAATTCTACAAGAATCTTAGAAACTATATCGAATCAAGGTGTTGAAGATATAGCATTTTTATATTTTGAAAACCAGCCGGTAGCTTATTATCTAGGAACTATTTTCAATCAAAATGGGAAATGCTTATTTACAGCTTATAATAGTGATTATCGTGAATTTTCGCCGGGAATAGTGATGTTAATGGAGGTAATTAAACATAATTGTGATATAAATTTATTAGCCTGCATTGATATGGGGGGCGCCGGAGGTAAAGACTACTTTTATAAGAGTAGATTGGCAGATATAAAAACAAAAACTTACGATTTAAGAATATATCAATATTCTCTTAAAAGTATGCTTGTTTTTTATTTTAATAAGTTTAAAAAACAGATAAAGAAATAATGATTGTGCTACACGATATTTTAAATAAAACCATCGATTTTTCGCTCCAGGGAGAGAATATTAAACTAAATGCTCCAAAAGAAGTATTAACTCCCGAAATTGTTGATTGGATAAAGCAACATAAACAGGATATAATAGAATATCTGAAAAACGATGCTGTTACGAATGTGCCGATTGGAGAAAATAAGAGGTTTTATCCACTTTCTTCTGCTCAATTGAAGTTATTCTTGATACAACAACTCAATCCATCATCTACCAATTATAATATTCCTCAGATTTTTGAATTCGCTAGTGAACCTGATGTTGCCCGTTTAGAACATGCGTTTAATAAACTCATTGAAAGAAATGAAAATTTACGTACTTCATTTACAATTGATGATGGAGAAATGGTTCAACGTATCTTAGATAATCTTTCTATTTCTATACCAGAATTTCAGATAGCTGATAATGAGTTATCACAATTATTGAATGATTTTGTCAAGCCATTTGATCTTGAGCAGTCACCCTTAATCAGGTTAGCAATTGTTCGAACAAAGAACGAAAAATCATATTTGTTATGGGATATGCACCATATTATTTCTGATGGTGTAACAAATGATATTCTTTTACATGATTTGATTAAATTGCATAACGGTGAACCTATAGAACCCGTCAAGTTGCAATACAAAGATTTTTCAGAGTGGCAAAATAATATTTTCTTTCATTCCTTGAATTTTCATAAACAACTTGCATTTTGGTATGAACAAATCTATCAGGATTTTAATGCTTTAAACTGGCCATTAGACAAGGTAAGAAGTGATAAAATTGAAACTTCAGGTGACCATTTAAATTTTACAATACCAGAAACCTTAACAAAAAAACTAATAGAGATTGCAGGTGAATTTCAAACTACCTTGAATACCATCTTTTTTGCAATTTATTCGATATATATAGGGAAATTTTGTGATCAAAACCAATTTTTTCTGGGAACATTGGTTGCCGGAAGACAACATCCTGATTTGAATAATATAGCAGGAAGCTTTGCCAATTATTTACCGGTTTATATAAATATTAATGAGGAATACAGTTTTATCGATCACTTGTTAAATTGCCGTGAAAGATTGATCAATGTTTACTCGAATCAAGATGTACCTTTTGAAAAGATACTGGAATTAAATAATTCCAATAAAAAGCTTGCTAAAAACAGGAATCCCTTATTTGATACAATGCTTGTATTTCACAATGAAACAGATGAAGATATATTAAGGAATCAATATTTATTTAAATCGATTCAGTTTTTTGAAAATCATGGAGCAAAACTGGATTTAAAGATGGATGTGTATAAAAACACCCTTGATGAGTGTAGTTGTACTTTGGAATACAATACTTCTCTTTTCCATAAAGATTCGATGCTTGAATTTATTGAATATTTCAAAAAATTCATAGCATTAATATTAGAAAACAAAAACAAGGATACTAATAAATTAGAGATATTTCCGGAAACTATACAAAAGAAATTTAAGCAAAAGCAACAACTGAATTATAAAGATAAGGGTGAAAATAAGAATAATAGGTTGGTTATTGCTTCATCATTTACAGATGCTTCGTTACAAGAAAGCATAAATTGGTGGGGCGAGCAATATGATTCTAAGATTGATATACAGTTCTCCTCCTATAACCAAATCGTTCAGGAATTAACAAATGAGAACAGCTTATTTAACACCAATAATAAAGGCATCAATGTAATTCTTCTTCGTTTTGAAGACTGGTTAAAAAATTTCAAAGGCAGCGATGTTGAACAAATAAACTTTTTAGAAGAAAACTACAAACAACTAATATTTATTTTAAGCAATATAGAATCTGAAATACCATACATTTTTGGTGTTTTTCCTGTATCTGATAATGTTTCTTCAGAAGTAAAAGATTGTATTCATACACTTACAAAAGCTTACAATGAATTTATTGAAAAAGGAAGCAAGTTTTATTGTGTTGACTTTAGACAATTTGAACAGCATTACCTTATTCAAAATATTTATGATAATATAAGCTTTAATGAAGCCCATATTCCATTTACTGATGAAGCGTATGCAGCAATAGGCACTCATATTTTCAGAAAAGTTATATCAATATTAAAACCCAATCCATATAAAGTAATTGTACTTGATTGTGACAACACACTGTGGGAAGGAGTTTGTGGTGAACTAGGGGCTGAAAATGTAATTATCGATGAATATTATATTTCTTTACAGAAACTGTTATTGGAGAAATTACAGCAAGGTTTCATTTTGGCCTTATGCAGTAAAAACAACGAAAAGGATGTTTGGGATGTATTTGATCAGCATCCTAAAATGGTTTTAAAGAGGGAGCATATTGCTGCATACAGGATAAACTGGGTAAAAAAATCTGATAATCTTAAAGACCTGGCTAAAGAGTTAAATTTAGGTATTGACAGTTTCATTTTTTTAGATGATAACATTGCAGAATGCCATGAGGTGATGCACAATTGCCCGGAAGTGTTCACCCTGCAAGTGCCTTCGGATAAAAAGGCAATCCCACAATTCATTGAACACAATTGGGCTTTTGATAAAAATCAGATTACAGACGAAGATGCGAAAAGAAACCAGATGTATCAGGCCGAATCAAAGCGCAAAGCCAGTTTGCAGCAAAGTGTATCTTTAGAGGATTACCTGAAAGAATTAAACCTTGAGGTAAGTTGTTGTTTCACAAAAAAAGATGAAATACCCAGGGTAGCGCAATTATCTCAACGAACAAATCAGTTTAATTTAAGTACAATTCGGTATACTGAGGATGAAATTGCAAAAATTGTTGCAAATGATACTAAACAAAGCTGGTCCGTTCATGTGAGGGACAAGTTTGGAGATTATGGCTTAACGGGTGTAGTAGTAACCTCAGAAATCGAAAATCAACTTATATTGGAATCCTTTATGCTAAGCTGCCGGGTTTTGGGACGTGGAGTGGAGGATGCCGTTGTTTATGCCATAAAAAGGTATGCCGGCGAAAAGCAATTAACAGAGGTACAAGCCAACTTTTCAAGAACAAACAAAAACGAGCCTATATATAAATATTTAAATTCTAAATGGAGGCTAATTGCCAGTGAAAGGGAAAAAGTATTGTTTGGCCTTACAATTGAAGATGAAAATGATGCTCCAAATCATATAAAAGCCCACTATCAGGAGAAGTTGCCCATTATTGAGGTAAAAGTTAATAAGCCTGAAAGTATTATAAGCCAAACGGAACCTGAATTAAATTCTAACAAGACCTTTAACATGGTTTCATGGGAAATTAATCTTGCTAATAAAGATAAGTTATTGCACCTTACAGATTACTTGCCCTTGCAATATTACAGCGCAAAATCTATTCTGAATCAAATCAAAAAAACTGAAAAATTAATACCGGATTATTCTGATGTAGAAAAAGCTTTATTGGACATTAAAAATATACAAAATGCAATAGTCTGTAAAAATGGTATCATCAAAGCATATTATACCGCAAATGGAATGGTTTCTTCTATGAAAATTCGAAAATCAATAAAGGACAGAATTCAAAATACTGAACTTCTCCCGAAAGAATATATTAAAATTAATTCCTTTCCTAAATTATCCAATGGAGAAATTGACAAGGCAAAATTTATAGCATCGTTAACTGGTCAGACAAATCAGCAAGTCCCTACAACAGAAGTTGAAAAAACAATAGCCCAAATATGGCAAGATGTATTAAACATAGAAAAGGTAAGTTTGCAGGATAATTTTTTCGATTTAGGGGGCAATTCATTAATGATTATCAAAGTGATTTCAAAAATGTATACCGCATTTCAGGAGAAGCCGGAGTTTAGTGATTTTCTAAATCAAAACCTGGCTAAATTTGCTGCTGCTTTTGAACAAAAACTATCTAAAAAAGAGGTTTTACAGACACAAAATTCATAATGGAACATTACTTTTTTGAAAGCAATAGCCAGAAACTTTTTGCCGTATACCATCCTCCAAAACCTGAAAAAGAGCGAAATGTAGGTGTTTTGCTCTGCAATCCGCTTCACCAGGAACAAATCAGATGCCACAAGCTATACCTCACAATAGCCAATCAATTATCAAATGAAGGCTTTCATGTTCTGCGTTTTGATTATTATGGAACAGGAGATTCAGAAGGGCGAAAGGATCAATTTACTATAACAAAAGCTATAGAGAATGTTCAATCTGCTATCAATGAATTCAGAGATGGATGCGATTTAAATAAAGTAGTTTTATTTGGTGTAAGGTTTGGTGCTACCGTAAGCTTGTTAACAGCAAAGCAATATAAAGTAGATGGTATTATACTTTGGAACCCCATGATTTCTGGTAAAAACTATGTAACTGAGAAAAAAGAGGAGTACCAGAAATGGTTGAGTGGCTCATTTGCAAAAAACAAAAAAATAGATCAAAACGCGTTGGATATTGAAGGATTTATCTGGTCACAAGAATTAATAAACGAAATAAATCAAATAAAGGTTCAGGATGAGATTGCAAGCAAAGCCTTTATTTTAAGCAATGAAGATGATGTTTTGCGAAGTCATTTTAGAATTGAAGAACTACAAGCTGTAAAATTTTTCCAATCCACCCAAAACAAATTTTGGACAAAGAGTGACGGAGAAGATGAAAATACACTTGTTCCCAAAAAAGAACTGGAAGTAATACAAGATTGGCTAAAGAAAAACTATTAATGATAGAAGAACCTATACAATTTGGAGTAGAAAATAACCTCTTTGGTATCTTATCACAACCGAAGCATGATGTCAAGAATGTAGGTATTTTATTCTTAAATGCCGGTTTTGTATATCATGTTGGACCCAACCGGATTCATGTTGAATTAGCACGTATAATCTCCGACCTTGGGTTTCATAGTTTTCGTTTTGACTTTGCTGGATTTGGGGAAAGTTTAATGGATACCGATAAATCTACTTTTGAAGAGTATACTACAAAGAATGTAATAGAAGCGATGAATGTTTTATCCGAGAACTACGGATTAGCCAATTTTATTCTTTTTGGAATATGCTCAGGTGCAGATATTGCTTTTAAAGCAGCATTGGAGGATGAAAGAGTGACCGGTTGTTATATTATTAATGGAAGTTTTCACCCTTTAAATGAACAGGAGAAAATACATCCTATTGCCGTAAGCATGACTAAGTCACGGTACTATAAAAAAAACTTATTCAATCTTGAAAAGTGGATGAAACTATTTTCGATAAAAAAGATAGCAACAATTGCAAGTAAGCTAAGGCTTAAATCCACAAACCAGAAAAATATCAAGATAGAAAATCCTAACCCTGATATACTTTCTGAATATACATTGGATAATTGGAATAAATTACTATCCAGAAACACTAAACTAAAACTTGTGTATGCAGAAGGAAGTGATACATTGGATATATTTAATATGAGACTTACTGGTCTTAATAAATACATTAATGCCGATAAAATGGCTTTTGAAATAATAAAAGATGTTGATCATGTTTTCACGCCACATTGGGCGCAGGAAAAACTTGAAAAATCTTTTATAAATTGGATAAAAAATAATTATAATTAAATCTACATACAATGATAAAGTTAGAAAAACTCACCAAGGTGTTTTTAACCGATGAAGTAGAAACTACAGCTCTGAATCAACTTGATATTCATATAAAAGAAGGTGAATTTGTTGCCATTATGGGGCCTTCAGGCTGTGGAAAATCTACCTTATTAAATATTTTAGGGCTATTAGATAATCCATCAGATGGAATGTTCTATTTCGGAGGTGTTGAAGTATCAAAATTCAAGGAAAGCCAACGCACCAAACTTCGTACCGGTAGTGTTGGTTTCGTTTTTCAAAGTTTTAATCTTATTGACGACTTATCTGTGTTTGAGAATGTAGAGCTCCCGTTAATCTACCTAAAAGTTCCTAAACCAGAACGAAAACAAAGAGTGGAAGAAGTATTAAAAAGGGTTGATATATTCCACAGGGCTAAACATTACCCCAAGCAACTATCCGGAGGTCAACAACAACGCGTTGCAGTAGCCAGAGCATTGGTAACTAACCCAAAAGTAATCCTTGCCGATGAACCTACAGGTAATCTTGATTCAAAAAATGGTGAAGAGGTAATGATAATGCTAGAAGAACTCAACAAAGAAGGAACAACCATCGTGATGGTAACCCACTCTCCAGCCCATGCCCAGCAAGCACATCGAATAATTAATTTGTTTGATGGAAAAGTGGTTGAGGAACCGGTGCAGGTGTAATTGGTCATTGGATGACTTGTCAATGGTAAATAAATGGTTACGTATCATTTGAGGGTTATTAATGGTCATAAATAGTCATTAAATTGTCATTGGAGATCATTGAACTGATTAGTTTTACAAAATCACATTTATTTGTTGATGATATGTTTAACTTGAATTATTGTTCTATTCATAAATGTCCAAATTACAATAAAACGACCATAAATGACTTAATGACAGTTGACTAATGACCTATAACCAAATTACAATTTTACAAACCCGATTCGATTATCAATTACCTGAATTAAACTTTACCAAACTATTGAATCTTTTACCTCCTGACCAGATTGAAAGAAACAAACGCTTTGTTCGTTGGCAGGATAGGCATTCGCATTTATTTGGAAGGTTATTGTTAAAAACCGGTTTGGAAATATATGATTTCGGAAAAGATTGCTTGAATGCTTTGCAATACAACAAATATGATAGACCCTATTTGAACAGTGATATTAATTTTAATATTTCCCATTCCGGAAGCTATGTGGTTTGTGCAATGGGTAAAGGAATAAAACTTGGAATTGATATTGAGAAAATTCAGGAAATGGAATTCAATGACTTTAAAAAAGTGATGACAAATGAACAGTGGCAGGATATAAAGCAAGACAACAGTCCCATGAGGGCTTTTTTTAAATACTGGACAATTAAGGAAAGTGTGATTAAGGCAGATAGCCGTGGGTTGTCAATCCCCCTTAAGGATTTACATGTTAAGAACAATCTGGTTTCTTATGATAATTCTACCTGGTATCTTCATCCATTAAATTTTAATAGGGAATACTGCGCTTGTTTGGCAGCGGATGTTAAAAATGTAGATGTTTCTTTTAGGTACGTTGACTTTTATTCGGAGAATCGATCAGTCTGCGCTAAAGCTTTGGTGGATGAAGGGAGTCATGATACAGGAAACGGGAGTCAGAAATTTTAGCATTTAGCACAATCACTACCAATGACCAATGGCCAATGATAAATTTACCAATGACCATTGACAAATTCACCAATGACTAATGACCAATGACCAAAATATGATTACTGCCGAAAATATATACATGCATTATCCAGTGCCTAAAAAGTACATTGAATATATCACAAAACCTTTCAAACAGGATAAATTTACTGCCTTACATGGCTTAAATTTTAAAATTGAAACCGGTGATCGTATAGCTTTTTTAGGGACAAATGGTGCCGGGAAAACAACCTTCTTAAAAATCATTGGAGGTTTGTTATATCCAACCTCGGGTAATCTCAATGTAAATGGACATGATACTACCAAAGAAAACCTGAAAGCTAGGAAAAATGTCGGATTTGTGCTAAACGAAGAGCGCAGCTTTTACTGGAGACTTTCTGGAAAACAAAATCTTGAGTTTTTTGGTACATTAGACAATTTGCATGGTGATGAATTACAATATAAGGTGCAGGAATTAATTAGGCTGGTTGGTTTGGAAGACGCCCAAAATAAACTTTTTGCCGGATATTCTTCCGGGATGAAACAAAGATTGGCCATTGCACGTGGTTTGTTATCTGATCCAGATATTCTGATTTTAGATGAACCAACACGTACCCTGGATCCTATATCAGCGGAAGATATTTCTCATATTATTTCCGACCGAATACATAGCAAAAAAGGTCGAACCTTACTAATTGCCACACACAGCTTAACAGAAGCTCAAGCCCTTTGCAACAAAGCATGTATAATGAAAAAAGGAAGAATACTGGTCTATACTGAAATTGAAAAACTACTGACTGAATATGGTACACTTGAAAGATGTTTTAAAGCTTTGATTGGATCGGAGAGGGGGGAACGGAACACGGAGAAAGCATATGAGGAAACGGAATTCGGAAATTCCCATTACGATCAATGATTTAATGACCAATGACAAATTATCCAATGACCAGTTACGAATGACATTTTTTAATGACAAATTATCCAATTACCAATGACTAATTTATATAAAACAAAAGCCTTCATAAAACGCGATTTTACCATTTTACTAAGTTACAAAATGGCGCTTATCACAACCACTATGGG
>JBNKGY010000140.1:0-10758 GCA_050290065.1 Marinilabiliaceae bacterium | reverse complement strand
TTATAATTAATTGTTTATCAGGCTTTTAAATTAGTAAAATCCATTTTATTTTGCAATTATTCGTGAAGTTATTTTTTCATATGATGCTGATATTCTATTAGTTAAGAATCGAACTCAGGTTAATACGAAAGTATTGAGTACAAAAAGCTCCAAACTGCCTTTCTGAGCGTTTGATTTCTTTCCAAAAATCGTCAATGCTTTCAAAATTTAATCCTTCTGCATGAAGAGTTGTTTTAATAAAAAACTCATAAGTTTTTTCTAATGCAGCAGTGAAGCTCATAATACTTTCGGAATAAAATCCTTTTAAAAAAGCAGAAACAGCAGAAGTGTATAAAACATCAAACGGATTTTGCCATAACATTGCGATAGTATTATGTCCATCAGGGCAAGTACATACAGCTGAAAATTCACGGTTCAATTCTCCTTTAACACAAACGGGATCCTTATCTTGATCCATGCATTCAACACAAGTAGAATATATTTCCATATTAGAATATTAACAAATTAAAAAATCTAAAATACTATTTCCCAAACCTAGCTCCAACAAAAATATTATTCCTCCTAGTCAATAAACTATTATACTTAGTCCAAATTCTTTTATCACAGGCATCTCCAAAGTGTGTTGCTTCCTCAGGTAGGATGCTGTTTTTACGCTCAGATGATTTATCCTTTTGAAACTTACCGTCCTTATCAACTACTTTGGTGTTATTCATTGAGATTAGTGTGTACTTGCACTTCTGGCCATTAAACCGAACATTGGGGTAATATGGTTCATCTTGATCTTTTTTGAGAATGTTTGCCCAGAGTAGGTATTTGTCATGCTGTGGTGGTTCCATGCCTTTGTGGTGTTGGCTGGTGACGGACCATTTGTTTTTTCTGAACCTTTCAATTGCTTGCTGATTGTACGTTGTTGAGTTTTTAGCATTTGGCTGTTTATGGTCGCCGTATTTATCGTGATAGTAAAAGATCTCTTTGCATCCATGGTGTTGGTAGTAATTACAGAATTGATCAACCAGGTCATTGATCATTACGCCTGGTGATTGATCGGGTTTTACAAAAAATTCGTTAATAAAGTTATCGGTAGGTATTGCGAGCTTACTCACAAAATCAAAATTACGCTCCTGTCCTATTGAGAATAAAGCAATTTTAGCACCCCAATCCGGGCAAACCTCCAAAGGCTTTTTCGGATCACAGTCCAAATCAAAGCGACTATCCGGTGTACCTAATTTATTAAAATCCCAATTGGTATCCTCAGCGTAATCACGTAGGAAAGAATCATTATACGCATTGTAATAGATGTGTTTTGCAGAATCAATGGCATAATAGCAATCTTCCACTACATCTAAAACCATGTTCATGATCTCGATAAGGAGTAATCTGATTCTTTAGCCTTACCGTTTCATTCCATATATCTTTAAATAGATTGAGGTTATTATCTTTTTTTGCATCAATAAGCTTTAGCTGCAGCTTTACAATTCGATTCCATATTTCAAGTATTCTTATCCCCTTCTCATCTTCGTAATACTTTGCATAATCTAAAATCCATTTTTGTTCATTGGTAAAAGGCATTGAGGTTAAGTAATGAAAACCATGGTGCATAGGAATAGGATTCATCGACTTTTTTGTAGAATTCAGCTATTAAGTTTTGCTCTGTTTCAATCGAAGGCATAAGCGCTATGCGTATTTCTAGAAAATTTAACGGTAATAGCCTCTCCTCTCTTCGACATCCAGGATGGTATAAAATTAGCATCCTCACTCATGAAATATATTATGTTGCTACCGATACTTGATTCCACTATACCTTGCTATCTCCTAACCCCCGGGTATATCCCCCTTTCACTCTTATCTTATTCATAAAGTGACTATAGATATCTGTATAAAATAATCAGCCGTTACCAGGTACTTTTGAGGTTCATCCTTAAGCATTAATGTTTTTGGTAGGTATTCTAAATCATCTCCCTTTTCTGAGGTTTGTGGTGATAGCGGTTTTGTTGTCACAATACCCATTAAAAAAAGAATCATTGCTTACATAATTAAAGTTTTAAAGATTTTTACGACTTCAAAATTGAGGGAATAAACAGAATAATGAAAAAATGACTTGTTGAATATTAGTATTTTCAGCACGAATGGGATGATTTAAATACTTCTTTAAATGGAATAAAGAATAATACCGAATAAAATTCAAAATGCAACTTCTAGTTCACTTCGTTCCTAAAGTAGCTTGAATTTAGCTCGGCATTATACCGGCGCATTTATTGTTTTAATTGGTATAACAAGCGATTACTTAACACTTGGTATATTTTGGGGTTTCTATAGGAAATGACTGTCTATCTGAAATAAGACATGTTGGAATCATTAACTGGATATTTAAATACACTTTATCGACTTTCGTATCTTTTTATCTTTTTTAACACAAAAATCATTTACAAACCTTCGTTTTGGTCGTAAATTGCATGCAATGCAGCTTATAAACTAAAATGATGTGTTATGAAAAGAAAAGAAGTTTATCAAGAGATTGAATCATTATTTGGCTTAGTACCATCATTTATTAAAAATATACCTGATGATACTTTGGAATCAGAATGGTTTTTAATGAGGAACCTGGTTGTTGAAGAAAAAAACATTCCTCATAAATACAAAGAACTGATCGGAATTGGTATTTCTGCCGCTACAAAATGTCAGTATTGCCTATTTTTCCATACCCAACTTGCAATTCTTTTTGGTGCTACAGCTGAAGAAATTGAAGAGGCTGTTCATTATGCTAAAAATTCAGCTGGATGGAGTACTTACCTACATGGATTAGGCACTGATCTCAAACAATTTAAAAAAGAGGTTACTCAAATGTGTAATCATGTTAGAGAATCTCATGCTGAACATGCTTAATTTTTCGTTCGTTGAAAATGAATGTATGTATTTTAACCACATCTGATAAACATTTTTGAAAATTAAAAGCACTTACAACTGATATCTGTTAAAATGAGTGAGATGTTATTTGCGAGTGCTTTACTATTTAAACACCTAGGCATTTTTAGGGAGTTGCACACAATAATTACCCAATTCTTTTTATTATTATAGTATATCCTACCATTATTAATTTGACATATTAGTTGGATTGTTTTGACATTTTACTTCTAAAATGTATTGTCAAAGGTATCATTCATGCCGTATATTTGTTTTAAAGACTATTACCTGAATTCAACATTAAATTTTGGATATACCTTATTAAATATTGTTTTATAAGGTATTTTACAGAATGTTGTTTCAGACCGCTTTGCTTTGTATAAAAAACAGATCTAATGGTTAATCTTTCGAGCAGTTCGTTAGCCCTGTAAAATTCACCTTGAATATCTGCTTTATATGATAAAGTAAATGTTAAAAATTTAAATCGAATCAGGATATAATGTTATTGTTTGAGTTTTATGTTCTCATTCTACGTGTAACGCTCTTCCAAAACAGAGAAGCTAAGAGCTTCATGATATTTATATACAAAAAGCGACTAAACAAAAACTCAAGTTATGACTTAAATTGAATCTGTATGGAAACTTAATCTTTTATAATCGCCACAATATATTAGATTGTTACTATAATAACTGACAAATTAACCAAAAACCAAAAACAAAAAGTCATGAAAAAGACATTGATAATTCTAGGAATGTTTTTCCTTACCCTTGGCTTACTTGCTCAAGAAGAGAAAAATTTAATGGAAGACCTGATAGTAGTGCCTCCCAAATTTAAAGGAACACAAACCGACATTGACACATTAAATATTAGTAAAAGCTTTCTTACTAATTTTCTAGAATATGAACTTAGTTATCCAAGGACCGAATATACTATACCACAGGAAGGTATGGTTGTGGTTGAGTTTACTGTAAATAAAGATGGATCATTATCTAATTTTAACGTAATTAATTCAGCATCTTTTCAACTTGATGAGGCCGTTATTACATGTTTAAGAAAAACAGATGGGATGTGGATACCTGGTAAAGTAGATGAAGAATCAACTTCAATGGAGAAAAGAGTAGTTGTAAAGTATGATGTTGCAAATAATCCCTCCTTTCCCGTATTAGCCTCTGAAAAATTTCATGACGCCTTAAAGAGATACAATCGAGGCATTTACATTCAAAAAAATGCAAAATTATCTGAAGAAAAAAGGAATAAGAAATCGCAAAGAATGTTTAGACTATCACTTGATTTACTAAAAGAAGCATCTTCCTATTATCCAGAAAGCATTCCTATAATATTTTGGCAAGCAGCGAATTACAAAATGCTTGGCGAAGAAGATCTTATGATGAATAAATTAATTGAAATGGAGACATTAGCTTATTAACCTACCTTAGATACAAACATATCATCGCACTGATTATCTGCCTGTTGTTAATTTATGCATTCCCTTAAAAGGAAAATGTAGCTTCCTGGGAGACTCTGTTTGATTAAAAAATGAAATGTACTAAAAGTATATAAATTAAAAACACAATGTACCGGGTGAAACTATTCAGGATTTGACAAATAAATTAATAAAAAAGGGAGGCTTGCAAAAACCTCCCTTAATTTTTTATTAATAATTAGATTAAAGTTCCTTTTCTGTGAACGCACCTAATGTTAAATATTTTTCATATAAAGCTTTATATGCTTCTACGTTAGCTGCAATAGGATCATATTCCTTTTCGAATCCTTGTCCCATAGCTTTCTGTGCTACAGCAATGTTTGGGTGAACACCAGAAGCAACGGCTGCAAACATAGCTGCACCCAAAGCCACACTTTGCTCTGAACGGGCAACTTTGATAGGCATACCTAATACATCTGCCAATGTTTGCATTACAAAATCTGATTTTTTTGCTACCCCACCAATAGCAACTACCTGATCTACTTTTACCCCATTATCAAGAAAACGTTGAACGATAGCTTTGGATCCAAAAGCTGTAGCTTCAACTAATGCACGAAAAATACGTGGTGCCGATGAACCCAGATTTAATCCGGTAATAGTACCCTTTACATTTTGAGTGGCATCAGGAGTACGACGTCCGTTTAACCAATCAGTAGCTAAAACAGTAGACTCTTCTAATGGAATCTTCATAGCTTCTTCTGATAAAGCAGGGATAATCTTATCCTCAATTGCCTTAGCCTGATCTTTATCATCGATAAATTGCAGTGGCCACGCCAATACATTTTTAAACCAAGCATATACATCACCAAAGGCAGACTGACCAGCTTCTAATCCAACCATTCCAGGAATTACAGAACCATCAACCTGTCCACAAATACCGGGGATCAATTTATCACCCAATTCACTTTCTGGTGAAACCATAATATCACAAGTTGAAGTTCCCATGATACGCACAAAAGTATTGGCTTCAATTTCGGCACCTACAGCTCCCATATGTGCATCAAACGCACTTACACCAATCACAACATCAGTTGACAAACCTAATTTTTCAGCCCACTCAGGGGTTAAGGTACCAAATGCTTCATCGCTGGTATAGGTATCTTCAAATAAATTCTCACGCAATCCTTTTAGTTCAGGACCAAGCTCAACTAAGAATTCTTCTGGTGGAAGACCATTCCAATCTGTATGCCACAAAGCTTTATGTCCGGCAGCACATCGGCTTCTTTTCACTTCTTTAATGGCTGTTTTACCTGTTAACACGGCTGGCAACCAATCACAATACTCAATCCAGGATACAGCTGCACCTTTCACCGCCTCATCTTTTCGCAAAGTGTGAAGAACTTTAGCCCATACCCACTCAGAAGAATAAATTCCTCCTTCGTATTTAGTGAAATCTACATCCCATTTACGTGCTAATTCGTTTATTTCATCAGCCTCTTTAACAGCTGTATGGTCTTTCCATAAAATAAACATTGCATTCGGGTTCTCTTCAAACTCAGGTAACATCGCTAATGGAGTACCATTACCATCTGTTAATGCCGGTGTACTACCTGTTGTATCAAATGAAATACCTACCACATTTTCTGCCACGGAAGCATCACATTGTGCTAATGCCTCAGTAATAGTGGCTTCCATTACTTCTAAATAATCTTTTGGATGTTGACGGTATTGATTTTTAGCTGGAACACAATATTTTCCTTCCATCCAACGTGGATAATACTTTACTGATGAAGCCATTTCTTCACCTGTAACAACATCAACTATTAATGCTCTTGCTGAGTCAGAACCATAATCCAACCCAATTACATATTGTTTTTTCATTATAATTTCTCTTTTGAATTAAGATGATTTCAGAAACAAAGGTGACCTATCAACCCATCACTAAAATAATGTCCGGAAATTCAAATCACCACACTTACTCTCTGAGGACATATTTTTTTATCTTTGGAGCCGCCTTAATGCAGGGGTAAAAAGCCAAAATTACGTATCATTAAGACAGCTCCCTACAAAACAAACCACTTACTTTTTAATCAAAAGCTAAGTATCTTAAAATGGGTCAGCAAAAATTACCAAAACACAGCCTGCCTTTTTTGTCAAACTTTTTAAACGATCCCGTTGTAACACGGGATCGTTTTTTTTTGGGGATTTGCACCCTTAATATCAATCTTGTCCATAATAAGCATTTTCACCATGTTTACGATTAAAATGCTTTTCAACTAAATGGTAATTCATATCAGCCTTAGGATTTACTTGAAAAGCGATAAAATCCATTTTGGCAATTTGCTCTAGAACAACACTGTTATGAACAGCATCATCTGCATCTTTTCCCCATGAAAAAGGTCCGTGATTTTTCACTAACACTCCAGGTACATGCATTGGATTTTTATCGCTAAAAGCGTCAATAATTACTGTCCCTGTCTCTTTTTCGTACTCCGTTACCACCTCTTTTTCTGTCATTGACCGGGTACAAGGTACATCTCCATAGAAATAATCTGCATGAGTTGTACCCAAAACAGGTAAATCAATTCCAGCTTGTGACCAGGCTGTAGCATATGTAGAATGTGTATGAACCACACCTCCTATTTCTGGAAAAGCTTTATATAACTCCAAATGTGTAGGAGTATCTGATGAAGGCTTTAATTTTCCATCAACTACTTTACCATCCATATCCACCACAACCATATCTGAGGCTTTCATAACATCGTAATCAACGCCACTAGGTTTAATAACTACTAAACCTTTTTCTCTATCAATAGCACTCACATTACCCCATGTGAAAATTACAAGGCCATGTTTTACTAAATCAAGATTTGCTTTAAATACTTTTTCTTTTAATTGCTCTAACATATCGCTATAATAACTTTACCAGAAATAAATATAGAATGACACAGTTAGTCCAAGAATAATAACAGTATGTACGATATCCCATGCATTCCAGCTTGCTCTGGATTTTGCTTTTTCTTCTGGTGTTGATGTACCAAATACCAACCCTTGTATTTTTTCAGCTGTTGGTGCTTCGGTGAATAAACTTACTGCCACTACCACAATAATACATACTAACAACATCCATCCACAGAAAAATAACCAGTTCGTATCAAAAAACACACTCTTAAATAAACTTTCAGAGGCATCCTGTACTGTGTTGTAATATACTTTAGCACCTAACCTGGTTATACCAATAATAAAACCAGACATCAGCCCCCAATATCCACCTTTAGCAGAAGCACGTTTCCAGGTAATACCCATTAAGAATGCGGCAGCAATACCAGGAGCTAATACAGATTGAACATCCTGCAAGTACTCGTAAAGTACATTACCGATGCTACGCATAATCGGAATCCATAAAATACCCAGCGTTACAATTACCACGGTAGCAATCTGACCAATTTTCACCAACTTATTTTCTGGGGTTTCAGGCTTAAATCGCTTGTAGAAATCGATGGTAAATAGCATTGCTGATGAGTTAAATAATGAAGCTAAAGAACTCATTAATGCAGCCAAAATACCACAAACCACTAGGCCTTTAACACCTGCAGGAAGTAATGTAGCTACTAACGAAGGGAAAGCAGCATCAGGTGTTGGTAATACATACAACTCACCATTTACCATTACATCACCTTTAGCACTCATGGCATAAGCAATCATACCAGGTATTAAGAAAAGAAATACTGGTAATAATTTTAAGTAAGCACCAAAGATAGTACCTCTACGAGATTGTGTTTCGTTTTTACCAGAAAGCACCCTTTGTACAATAAACTGGTCGGTACACCAGTACCAGAATCCGATAACTGCAGAACCTATTAATGCACCTAACCAGGGAAAATCAGGATCACCATTATCCCTTATCAAATTAATCATGCTATCACCGTACTCATTCACTTTAGTAGCACCACAAATTTCAAGTACCTGCTCCCAACCTCCTACGGCTTTCAATCCAAGTACCACAATAATTAGTGATCCACCTAAAAGAATCGGTGTTTGAAGCACTGATGTATACAATACAGATTTCATACCACCAAAAATGGTATAAAGAGCTGTTAACAATACCAATCCAATGGCCGATATCCAGAAGAAATCAATTCCCCAAAGTTCCTCAATACCAAAAACCTGTTGAAAGACCAATCCTCCGGCATAAACTGTCACCGCTACCTTGGTTAGTACATAACTTACTAAAGAAATCAATGACAATACTGTTCTTGATTCTTTGTTGTATCTACGTTCTAAGAACTCAGGCATTGTTAATACCATACTTCGGGAATAAAAAGGTACAAATACCCATCCCAGGATCAATATCATCCATCCCTGAATCTCCCAGTGTGCCATTGCCATACCACTTGAAGCACCAGCTCCGGCAAGTCCGATTAAATGTTCGGATCCAATGTTTGAAGCAAAAATAGATGCTCCGATAGCAATCCATGAAGCATCACGTCCTCCAAGGAAATAATCTTCAGAATTTTTATTCTTTTGGCTAACCACCCATACAATAATGGCAATCAGCATAACAAAGAATATTCCTATTACAATCCAATCTAAAGTAACCATGTTTTAATTTGTTTCTGGCATATGAAGATCATACGCCATATTTTATAAAATTATTATATTCCTTTTGCTAAATGATAATATAGATCATTCCATTGAAGTTCTTTCTTGAATTGAGGAATCGTAGTATCTTTATCAATTACTACAGCCTCAATACCTGCAACTTCAGCATAATCTAATAAGTCCTCAACTGTTAAATCATATGAGAAACTTGTATGGTGGGTACCTCCTGCTAAAATCCAGGCAGCAGCTCCAACTTCAAAATTTGGTTGTGGAATCCAAAGCGCACTAGCAACCGGTAGCTTAGGAAGATCTTTTGATTCAATACAATCAACAGCATTAATAATCATACGGAAACGGCTTCCCATATCAACTATTGTTGCAGCAACACCAGGTCCTGTTTTACTTGTAAATACTAATCGGGCAGGATCATTTTTTCCACCTATACCTAATGGGTGTACTTCTAATTTTGGTTTATGATCTGCAATTAATGGACACACCTCTAACATGTGAGCCTGAAGAATGGAACTATTTTCGCCATCGAAGTTTAGTGTGTAATCTTCAAGGAAAGAACAACCATTAGGTAATCCTTGTCCCATATACCACATTGTACGGCATAAAGCGGCTGTTTTCCAGTCTCCTTCAGCACCAAATCCATAACCATCAGCCATTAAACGCTGTGAGGCTAATCCAGGAAGCTGATCAACACCTTCTAAATCATCGAAGTTAGTTGTAAAAGCTTTGGCTCCTTTTGCTTCCAGGTATCTGCGTAATCCAATTTCAATACGAGCGGCATGTACAACCTGAGCTCTGTCTTTCCCTCCCTCTTTGCAGTTATCAGCAAAGTCATATTCTTCTTCATATACCTTAACCAACGCTGCCACATCTTCGTCACTAACATTATCCTGAACTTTTACAAAATCAGCAATCGGGCTATAATCAACATGATAACCAAACACTCTTTCAGCATCTACTTTATCACCATCAGTTACAGCTACATTGTTCATTTGATCGCCAAAACGCACAATTAACATATCTTGTGAATCAGCCCATGCTGCAGCTACACGCGACCAACCTGCCACTTTAGATACTATTTTAGAATCTTGCCAGTGACCAACAACTACTTTACGATTCAAACGCATACGTGCTGTGATATGACCGAATTCTCTATCACCGTGAGCACTTTGATTCAAATTCATGAAATCCATATCGATTTCATTCCAAGGAATCTCTTTATTATATTGAGTATGAAGGTGAAGTAATGGCTTATTTAGTTCTTTAAGCCCGTGAATCCACATTTTTGCAGGTGAAAAAGTATGCATCCAGGTAATAATACCAACACAACTTTCTGCACTATTAGCTTCTTTACAAATCTTATGTATTTCATGAGAACCTGTTCCTGTAGGTTTACAAACAACTTTAACCGGAATTTCAGATGATGCATCAAACGCAGCTGCTATTTCTTTTGAGTGTTGAGCAACCTGATCTAATGTTTTTTGTCCATACAAATGCTGACTTCCTGTCACAAACCAAACTTCTAATTGATCTATTGTTTTCATAATAATTAATGATTTAAATTCTATTTACACAAAGACTATTATATATACTCCTGATATTCTGATGTTTCGGATCAACAATTTACTAAATAAAATAACTATATAGTACTTTTTACTATTATGAAGGCATATAAAACTAATTTTTAACAATTCTCTCAAAGGACTTATCCTGATTTCCTTCCTTAAACTTAAAGTAATAAGCGCCTCTCCTGGACTCTGTTGTATTTTTCTCATCCAGACGCTCTAATACATTTAATGATAAAACTTTTTTCCTGAAAT